>CAYQDP010000239.1:0-1226 GCA_964416235.1 uncultured Flavobacteriaceae bacterium
CGTAACGATAGAAGTAGCGTTCGTATTTGTTTTCTTTAAACTGATTAACGGCTAATGCTTCAAATGCCCAACGGCTGGCCATAATCTCACCGGCCATAGGTACTCCGCCTTGCTCTGCCAATGTTGGATTTAATTTATCAAACTTAACTACCACACCCGCTAATAATAATTGTGGAATAATTAAGAAAGGAATTAAAATGTAAATGGTAACGGCACTATTAAATGCAGATGAAATATTTAAGCCAAGCATGTTTGCAAAACACGAGGTTGTAAATAACACCATCCAATAATCTAAATACATTCCTTTTACGCCCAACACAAAATTACCTACAATCACAAACGTTAATGTTTGAATGGCAGATAAAACAAACATGATGATGATTTTACTCCATAAGTAACTTGATTTACTTAAGTTGAGGAAAGATTCACGCTTACGGATTTTCCTGTCACGGATAATTTCCTCGGCACTCACGGTTAACCCAATAAACAATGCCACTACAACTGCCATGAACATATATGCCGGCATATTTTCGTTTTCACGATAAATATATCCGCGGGTTGTATCCACATCCGTGTTGAAATAACGTACTAAATACGCCAAAATAAACGCTAATAAAGGAGCTTCTAAAAAGTTAATCATTAAATACTGAGTATTAGTTAACTTACTTAATACATCACGCTTAATGAAAACAAAAAATTGTTTTATTTTATTCGGAATTTTGAAAATTGCCTCCGGAATCTCACCCTGATGATCGTTTTGTGAAATATGTTTTTCAATTAATTCTTTATAATGTACGTTCCACTCACTAGGACTGGTTTTACGGTTGTGAGTTAAGTTTCCGTATTCGTCTAATACCTTACTTTCAATGATATTGAAAATTTGTTCAGGGTTTACATTACCGCAGTTCCAGCATTCACTCTCTTCGGCATTAACGTGATTTACTAAACGCTTGAAGTAAGATACTGCATCAACCGGATTTCCGTAATAAATAGGGAAACCACCAACGTCAAGAATCATTAATTTATCAAACATCTTAAAGATATCGGATGAAGGTTGGTGAATTACCACAAAAATCAATTTTCCTTTTAAAGCTAATTCTTTTAAAAGGTCCATGATGTTTTCAGAGTCGCGTGAAGATAAACCGGAAGTAGGTTCATCCACATATAATACAGAAGGCTCACGGATTAACTCGAGCGCAATATTCAAACGTTTACGTTGTCCGCCG
>CAYQDP010000239.1:1236-4860 GCA_964416235.1 uncultured Flavobacteriaceae bacterium
GATGAAAAATCGCGGCAATGTGAAATACGGCGTTGCCACCCTGTGTGTGGGCGTAGGTCAGGGCGAAGCGACGGTGATCGAATATCTTGGATGATCTTCAGTAGCCGAGTTTTGCCTGACCTTCGTTTTTTCCAAAGGAGAACCAACTTTTAAATCGCGTGTTTCAGATAAGCCTAAATCAGCAAGTAACGCACGGCATTTATCTGTTATTTGTTCGTCGGTTAAATTACCGAAGCAAAGCTTAGCATTATAAAATAAGTTTTGGAATACAGTAAGTTCTTCAATTAATAAGTCATCTTGCGTTACGTGGCCGATTACTCCATCTACAGAATCTTTATCTGTGTGAACGTTTTTTCCATTAATGAAAACACCACCCGCGCTTGGGACTTCCATTCCGTTAAGCACGTTTAATAAAGTAGATTTACCTGCACCTGAACCGCCCATGATACCAATGAGCTTTCCACTCTCTTCACTCATGTTAATGCCGCGTAATCCTAATTTACCACCTTTGAATTTGTATTCAATGTTTTTTGCTTCAAACGAAATCTTGGCTTTGCTGCTATCTGCTAAGAAACGACCAATGATATCACTATAATAAATCGGTTTTACTTTTGAACTTCTTAATGAAGAACCGGGAGTTAAAATATGAACACGTTCTTTAGAAATACCTTGTCCGTTCAACTGCAATTCGATGTTTCCATATATGCGGAGCGCATACATGCCTACGCTATTAATTTGAAGTACGCGTACATCATCCGGCAGTGTTTCACATAAAATATGTTTGGATGCATTATTATATCCGCCGGGTTTATTATTAATTACTAAAACATCTGTTGAATCAGGAATTACTTCAATCTTATCTTCAACAAAGTGTTTTAATTGCGTAAACTCTTCGGTAGGAATATTGAAGGTATCAGCCACTGTAATTACAAACTCATATTCTTGTTCTGAAATTTCGTTTGACGAATAAATAAACTCCAATAAACGAATGAGTACGATTACTTTTTGAGGCTGTTCAAGTTCTTGATTAATTTGAGTACAAATCTTTAATACTTTAACTGAGTTTAAAGAGGTGCGTTTTGCGGTACCATCTTTCTTTTTGCTTACTTGATGGTGAGCTTCAAGATACTCGTCAAAAATACGGAGATAAGTATCAACTTGCTCCTGACTTAATTGTTGTTTTAAGAAAGACTGCACAATGGCCCTTCCTGTATTGTTTACGCCATCTACTTTTGCGATGATGGCAAACATTTGCATTAAGGCTCGTAATATTCGTTCGCTCATAGGTTAATTTTTGTACAATTATTTTTTATGTAATTCATAGAAGCAGCGCGACATTTTTTTAATGTTGCTCACATCTTCTTTCTGCATTTTTGATTCAAATTTTGTGTTAAATAAAACGGACGTAATACCATCATCTTTTAATGTGCCGATGTAGTTTATCATTACATCAATCATGAAATAAGCATTTTGCTCTTTAATATCATATAGGGTAGTGCTCTTTACAAAAAAACTTTTGCTACCTGATTTTATTTCAAGCGGACCGCTCTCCACAAATCCTAATTTTTCATTGGGAGTAATTTTCAAAATGTATTTGCCGCCTAAATTTATTAACTGCACCTTTCCGCCATTTTTTAAATTAGTCGTCATTGTTTTACCCGGAACTTTTTTTTGTTCGGATGGTTTAAATACGCTGTCAGGAACTAATAAATCGTTGCAATTCTGAGAGAAGAATTCAGAGCTAAGAAATACAAATACTAATATTTTAAAAATGTTGTTCATTC
Source organism: uncultured Flavobacteriaceae bacterium (assembly GCA_964416235.1). Classification (GTDB taxonomy): domain Bacteria; phylum Bacteroidota; class Bacteroidia; order B-17B0; family Aurantibacillaceae; genus JAHEYG01. Next base: position 3,021 of record CAYQDP010000239.1, read on the forward strand.
CTTAAAGCAAAAAAGGATAAAGTATTTATTCTTTATCCTTTTTAATACCTAATTACTTGGTTGTTATTTTTGTTTAAATCCGATTAAAATTACGGCGCATCCAGAGCCTTGATTACGGGTTACGTCGATTTGAGCTTCAATAGTACACTCTAAGGTGTTCTTTACTTTAAAATCCCAATAAGGAGCATTTTTGTAATTACGGTTAGAGAAAAGTAAATGACGATCTTGATCATAAATATTAAAAACTAAATTCCCATCGTTAGATCCGCTACAAGCAGCTATACGATAAATAGTTTCGCCGAAGAAAGTTGTATGAAACTCTGCTGTTTCTTCAGAGTTTAATAATAAAGCACGGTATTGCTGACCGTCAGAAATGAAAGTAGAAATAATATGCTTAGCACAGAAATTAGCGATTGAATCGCATTGAGCTTTTGCTTTGTTGCTAAGAGTTAAAGCAAAAAGGAATGTTATTAAGGTAATGGATAACTTCTTCATAGATAAAATTCTTAAGATTTTACGTTGATAATAGTGTTTCTGATTTCCTGAATTTTTGTAGCAATTTGCTCAATTTGCTCAGGGGATACTGTTACTTCGTTAGTGCTGTTGATGTATGTCATTTTCTTTAATGAATCAGTAACAGGCTCAACGAAGTTGTATTTAAACTGAATGCCTTCATATACCTTTAATAAATCAGTAAGCTGAGTAGATAAAGTATTAGCATCAGGTAAATTGTGAGAGCCCACTAATTTAATAATGCTTTCCAATGCTTGTTTTTGTTCAGCAATACGATATTTAATATCATCATTCGATTTTTGCTTATATGCAGTAATTGAAAAATGCATGCTTTCAATCCAACCACCTGTCAAAATTAAAGAGCTGATTTCTGTGCGCTGATTTGATTTTAAATAAGCATCACTTGCACGATATGCAACACCAACTAACATTAACATACTGTCTTTATTAGCAATGTTTGTTTCGATGCGTTTCATTGTATTAGCATCAAATGCTGCGGAAACTCCAAGTTTATCTGCTAGTTGTTTCACACCAGCTAAATAACCAATTGCATCTTGCGTTTGGTTATACATACTCACATATCCTAAGTCTGCACCGTAGATGCCTAAATTTAAAGCACGAACGTAATCAGTAGAATAAGTGTTTACTTTATTTGACGGGTTTAGAATTTCTTTATTGTAAGCGATACCTGATTTTTGAATCAGCATTGCAGTTTGAATTGGAGATGGAATACTGAATAATTGTCCGCCAACATTTAATACAGCAGTTTTAGCTGTATCTACATCAACAACATTTTCGTTATTTTGCTCATCTTCCTTCGGCTTATCTCCGCCACAAGAGGTAGAAATAACTAGTGCAGCTAAACTAATTGATAAGAGTTTAGCATTAAACATATACTTTCTTAGATTCATCGAAAAAAATACTTAATTGGTTTTTAAAAAATCAATGCAAGTAAGTAAAATTTAGTGAATTAATCAAATTTAGGAATTTAGTTAATATTTTGATTAAAACACTGATAAACAGTGTTTTATATGCTTAAAACTTTATCAAGTATTTTTAGACTAGCTCCACTGTTTTTTTCAAGGTAATTATAGGCTGCATTTGAAGAGTTTTCTTTGAATGCCGTGTTACTGAAGAGTTGTTTTAAAACATGAGATAATTCGCCTGAATTTCTAATCTCAAATCCTGCTTTACTAGTGATAAAATCTTTTGCTTCATTAAACTTATGATGATTTGGACCGAAAATTACCGGCAATTTATGTGCAGCAGGTTCCAGAATATTATGTATTCCGTTATTAAAACCACCTCCAATGAAAGCAACGTGCCC
>CAYQDP010000240.1:0-4846 GCA_964416235.1 uncultured Flavobacteriaceae bacterium
AGAAATTACTCGTCATATTAAGTCTGATTTTTGTTTCGGTTGAAACAAATGCTCAGTTTTTCAGAGGAATTGGAATTTTTGTGGCAGGAAACAGCACTGCCCATCGTTATCGTAATTTAAATTCTACTAAAAAGGATCCCAATGTTTTTGTGTATGAGTATTATTATCCGCAAAACCATTACTCACGCGATTACCAAAGTTTCGGAGTAGGATTGTTGGCAGAATTTTTACGTTACGATCACATTCGTTGGCAAACAGAATTTGAATACACCATGAAAGGTGCGGTTGAAAAAGAGATCGGTAATTTATATACAGGTGAGTTAAGTGGAAGAGTGGGGGCAAATGTTTACCAATACATTCAATGGAATAATTTCCTGAAATTTATGGGTAACACCACACGTAAAGGCCAGTGGTATACCATGCTTGGGGTTAGATTAGAATATTTAAATTCATTTGCAGTTTCTGTTTTTCCTGAGATGGCAGGCACATTTCCGAAGATTTGGTTTAGCGGAGATGCAGGCGCAGGGTTTGAATTTTTCACCTGGAAAAAATGGCACCCATTTGTGGAGTTCCATTACAATCCCGATTTAATTTATCAACCCCCGCGTTTAGGATTGAGCAGCGTGCGCAGTCGTACATTTGAATTAAGAGTTGGAATTATTTTCCGACCAATGCCAAAAAGTATTGATGATTGTAATGCGCCGGTTTATCACGGCACCTATTATTAATTTTTAAAAGAAACTTATTATGGTAATGAATAAAGATGTTTTGTTTTCGTTGACTAAAGGCGCGCTTGCTCCGCAAGAAGAAATGCTGGAGGTAGCACGCAAAAAAGGAAAACTTTACATTGGTATTCCGAAGGAAATTGCGTTTCAGGAAAACCGTGTGCCACTTGTTCCCGACGCAGTTGCACTTTTAGTGAATAACGGTCACCGAGTTGTTATTGAGGCGGGTGCCGGTAAAGCTGCGCACTTCGAAGACAATGATTACAGTGAAGCAGGTGCTGAGATAGTGTATTCGCCGCAAGATGTATATAAGGCGGATGTGATTTTTAAAATTGCACCTCCCACTTTAGAAGAAATTGAGATGATGCAGCATAAGCAAACTTTGTTTTCTGCATTACAATTAACTGTCCAGCCTGAAGATTTTTTAAAAAAGTTAATTGGTAAGAAATTAAACTGCGTGGCATTTGACTTAATCACCGATGATGTGGGTATTTATCCGATTATTCGCTCGATGGGAGAAATCGCAGGTGGTGCAAGTATTTTAATTGCAGCCGAATTATTGAGCAACGTTAATAATGGTGTTGGTTCCATTTTAGGAGGTATCAGTGGAATTTCTCCAACCGAAGTTGTGATTATTGGTGCAGGAACTGTTGGTGAATTTGCAGCTCGCGCCGCATTAGGACTAGGTGCATCGGTAAAAGTTTTCGATTCTTCTGTATCGCGTTTACGTCGTTTGCAAAATTCATTAGGTACACGTGTATTTACTTCAGTAATTGTTCCGAAAGTTTTAGAGAAACATTTAAAAACTGCTGATGTGGCCATTGGTGCATTGCGCGCACAAAAAGGAAGAACCCCTTGTATCGTAACCGATACCATGGTTTCTGAAATGAAAGCAGGCTCGGTCATCATTGATGTGAGTATTGATCAGGGTGGTGTGTTTGAAACATCTAAAGTAACGAATCATACCAAGCCTGTATTCCGCAAGCACGGTGTTATTCATTATTGTGTGCCTAACATCGCTTCACGCGTAGCACGCACTGCATCTTACGCATTCAGTAGTATCTTCTCGCAGATTATTTTAAATATGGGTGATGAAGGTGGCTTTGATAGTTTAGTTCGTAAGGATGCCGGTGTTCGAAACGGCGTTTACATTTATAATGGAATTCTTACCAACCAATATATGGGAGAAGCTTTCAATCTTCCATTTAAAGATATTAATCTCTTAATGGCAGCTATATAGCATGTCTAATACTTTAGGAAATTTAGAATATCCGGTTGCACCATTTGTTTATGGTAAAGATTATACCTTAACTGACGTAAAGAATAATCTAAAAGTTTTTTCGGCGTTTCCTCTTAAGCTGGAAACCTTAGTGAAAGATTGGAACTCATCTATACTTGCTACCTCTTATCGTCCCGGAGGATGGAATGCTCGTCAAATAATACATCATTTAGGTGACAGTCATGGAAACTTTGTAATTCGTGTGAAAGGCGCACTAACCGAAGAACCATCACAGATAAAACCATACGACGAGAACCGATGGATTGCCTTGTATGATGGAACTTATTCGGATATTAAACCTAGTTTACAAATGTTACATGGCATACATGCGCGGATGACAGATTTATTTAATAATCTGAAAAATGAGGAGTGGCAATTGACAGCGTATCATCCGGGCAGCAAGCATCTGTTTACGGTGGCAGAATTATTGGCAAATTATACCTGGCATGGTGAGCATCATTACGGGCAACTAAAGTTGATTGAGAAAATTTATAAAGGAACTTAAAATGACATTTCTACAACGTTTAAAATTTTACGGCATAGGTTTTTTAATTGGATGTTTGATTGTGTTTGCAACTGTTGGCAATCGCAGTTGTGTTACAACCAATGAAATGAAAATGCAGGAGCTCGTATTTCAGCATTTTGAATTTAGTGATAAGGCTTTGTGTAAATTAAAATGCATGCATTACAATGGCGCTTTACTGAAAATAGAAATGCGCAATTTTGAAGTGAATTACGATTTAACCGATGTGCACGCCGATCCTTGCGGTACGTATTTTATTCAGCCAAAGGAAGAGTTCAAAGACAAATACAAATTTGATTTTGTCATCAACGATTGCGATACAACTTCAAAGATTCTCGATATCAATGTCCACGACCCAAAGTGGAACTGTGAAGAGTGTAAGTAAATTTATTGAGAGTTTTTCTCTTAAAGGGCGTATTTCGTTTTGAGGATGTAAGCATTTTTTATATATTTAAATATGAAGTATGCTTTAGTAATATTTTATATTTTTAGTTCAATATTAAGTTATTCTCAGCCAATTGTAAATTCTACTAATGTTTTACCGATTGGGTCAGTAGGGTTGATTAAAGGTCATCCTATTAATACTGTTGATTTGAGTACAGGCTCCAATATAACATGGAATAATAATTTTTTGGGCGCATTTAATGCTATAGGTACGTTTTCGGTTTTGAATCCCTCCAGCACACCTACATTTTCACTTTTTTCTTCATCCAATTATTGTATTGGATTTAGTTATGGTTCAGTATTGGGTTTTAATTATTATATAAACAATAGTAGTTTCTTCGACCTTATCGGAAAGGAACAAAATACTGGTTCTTCTAGTAGTGACGATTACAGTTTGAATACTAAAAGAGAATTGGTCTACCCAATAACATATTTAAGTACACATATAGATACTTTTTTCTCTTCAACGTCTTCATCAATACTTACTTTAACATCTACGTGCACCGGTTATGGAAGTATGAATATTGATGGCAAGACCTACAATAACGTAATTAGAATTGATCGTAACTATAGTAATTCTGTTGTTGAACAAACTTGGTATAATGTTTCTCCTTTTTATCCTTTGTTATATAGAGCTACCAATAATGCAACTTTTCTAGGACAAATGAGCCTTTTGTACTTAGATGTATCTTCTTTTGCAGGAATAAATGAAATAAATAATAAGCAGTCAAAAATATACTGTTTTCCAAATCCCGCGAACGAAACACTTTATATAAGAACAAAAGAAATGGTAAATCTCATATTGATTAATTGCTTAGGAGAAATTGTAAAAACAATAAATGCTAATTCAACCCTAACCATCGTTGATGTTTCAGATTTAAATAGTGGAGTTTATTACCTTAAAGGCTCAGGAAATGAGTCTGCTTTTCATCAAAAGGTAATGGTGGTAAGATAACTTGTCGGGATTATTAATCCATTTTCTTAAAGCGCATTTGTAATACGCCCCAGAAAGCTTCTTTGAAAATTTTGGTGCTCATTTTGCTTACGCCTTCAATGCGGTCAACAAACATAATAGGCACTTCTACCAATTTAAATCCTTTTTTGTAGGCGGTGTATTTCATTTCAATCTGAAAGGCATAGCCCATAAAATTTATACCATCCAGATTAATGGTTTCTAAAACTTTTCGCTTATAACATTTAAAGCCGGCAGTAGTATCTTTCACCGGAAGCCACAATACAATGCGCACGTAAACAGAGGCAAAATAGCTCATTAAAATGCGCCCCAATGGCCAGTTGCTCACTTTTCCTCCGCTGCAATATCTTGAACCAATTGAAACATCAGCGCCTTTTTCACAGGCTTCCTGCAAGCGTATCAAATCATCCGGATTGTGACTAAAATCGCAATCCATTTCAAAAATGTATTCGTAGTTTTTAGCTAATGCCCATTTAAATCCGTGAATATAGGCAGTTCCCAATCCTAACTTTCCTTTTCTCTCCTCAATGTGGAGTTTACCGCCAAATTCGTTTTGAAGTTCTTTTACTTTTTGCGCCGTTCCGTCAGGAGAGCCGTCGTCTACAATCAATAAATGAAATTCCCGCTTCAGCGAAAAAACTTTACGAATCATCTTTTCGATGTTCTCGATTTCGTTGTAGGTAGGAATTATGACTAAGCTCTGGCTCATTAATTCTGCTAATATACAAATTGTGACAGTTCTGCATAACGTTCACAACAATAATAAATTGCTCATTTTGTAAAAAATTAACGCTTTTATGGAAGGGTGTTTTCTTTTATTTTCTGCCTTGATGCAGTTAATTTGGGTTTTCTTTTTTGCTGCCATCAAAAAAGAAACAAAAAAATCACCGCTTCGCCTCCTC
>CAYQDP010000241.1:0-4846 GCA_964416235.1 uncultured Flavobacteriaceae bacterium
TTATGACGGGCTTTGATTCGCCTGAAAGCACTGCTTCATCAATAAGTACATTATAATCGGTGAGAGTTTTTACTATTACGTTTGCCTTTTTGAAATTATCTGTGGCCTCATCAAAACCATAAGTAAAAATAGCAACCATTCCTTTTACCGCACAACCTGCCTCTTTTAAAGCATCTACTGCCTTCAAGCTGCTTCCGCCTGTAGAAATTAAATCTTCAATCACAATTACACTTTGTCCCTTCTCAACCACACCTTCAATCATATTTGTTAGGCCGTGTTTTTTAGCTTCGCTGCGAACATACACAAAAGGCAATCCCATTTCCTGAGCAATTAATGCGCCCTGCGCAATTCCTCCGGTAGCAACACCTGCAATTACATCCGGTTTCCCGAAATGTTTTTCGATAGCGTTAACATATTCCTGCCGGATATAAGTACGAATTTGAGGATAGGATAATGTTTTACGGTTATCGCAATATATAGGAGATTTTCGCCCGCTTGCCCAAGTAAATGGTTTTTCCGGACTTAACTTAATAGCTTTGATTTGTAATAAAAATTCGGCAATTTTAGACGCCGAGTCATCGAATGAGGTCATGGCCACAAAATTAGACTTATAAAAGGGTTTAGAAAGAGATTTTTATGAACAAAAAAATTTATTTCAATAATGCATCTTTATTGCTTACGGAAAGCATAATTCAACCTTCAGGCAATCAATTAATTGTAGATACCTCTAAAGTAACGGATGCTTTTTGGCAGCTTTCTTTGCAAGAATTTATTCAACAAAACACCAAACAGGATTTGATTTTTCTTTGCAAAAACGTAGATTCTTTTTTTGAAAAATTAAAGACACAATTTGTTTACATTGAAGCGGCAGGCGGACTCATCACACAAAACAATAAATATCTTTTTATTTACCGCTTGGATAAATGGGATTTACCAAAAGGAAAGATCGATTCAGGCGAAAACCCGCCGCAAGCCGCAATTCGTGAATGTGAAGAGGAATGCGCTATTACAGGACTTACAATTGTAAAAGAGTTACCTTCCTCCTATCATATTTATCCTTACAAAGGAAAATACGCCCTTAAAATTACGTATTGGTATTTGATGCACAGTACTCATTCCGGTGTGCTTGTACCGCAAACCGAAGAAAACATTGAGAAAGTGGAATGGATGGATAAAAACGCTATAAATTCTATTGTAAAAGAAAACACATATCCGTCAGTTTTAGATGTGATTTCCGTCAGTATCGATAATTAAAAAATAAACCTATATTTAACCTATTAAAAACACTAACACTATGATACATTTTAAATCAGGCAAAATTTTAATTCCGGTAGATTTTTCGGAAACGTCTTTATTAGCTATTAAGCACGGTGCATTTTTAGCAAAATACACCAAAGGCGATTTATATTTATTACACGTAATCAATAAACAATTTGAGCATTATGCCGTTGTAGAACAGCCAATGCACATTGAAGCGCCCGAAAAATTTGAGCAGGGCGCTACTAATAAATTAAATTTTCTAGCCAATCAGATTAAAGATGAATATGGTGTTACCATTAACACGATTGTGAAAATGGGTAATCCAACAAAAGAAATCATTGCCACCGAAAAAGAAATTGGCGCTGATATGGTGGTGATGGGTACACATGGCTATTCTCCAATTGAAGAGTTTGTAATTGGCAGCAACACTTTAAAAGTAATTACCAAAGGAAGTGTGCCGGTTATGACCATGAGTCAAAAGGCAAAGAAATTCGGTTACACAAACATTTTATTACCTATTGATACATCAGGACACAGCCGCCAAAAAGTAAGTTACGCTATCGAATTAGCTAAAACTTTCAGTGCGCATTTACACGTTGCCGGCGTTTTAGGCAAGGATGATTTAAATGAAGAAGCAGGAATGGGTGTGGTAATGAATCAAATTAAAGAATTAGCAAAAAAACAAGGTGTTATTGCATCCAGTGAGATCTTGAAAGATGTTAAGAATCGTGCTAAAGCAACGATTGCTCACGCAGAAAAAACAAAATCTGATTTAATTATCATCATGACCGATCAGGAAGCTGAAATCAGTGGTTTCTTCTTAGGCCCTTATGCTCAACAGGTGATTCACCATTCGGATATTCCGGTTATTGCCATTACGCCTGAACAAAATACAGATTCAGACGTTAGCATTATGTCAGGTACATCAGGAATTTAAAAATCAGCCTCATAAATTGAATGCCCGAATAACCTTCGGGCATTTTTATTTCATCACATAAGCCGTAACTTTAAGCCATCAAAAATCAGAAGTCATATTACATTTTTATTATCATTTTTGTTATCGGATTTTCGGTACTCTGCGGTTTTAAAATCACCAGCCTCAAATTCGATTACGACTTCGAAGCTTTTTTTCCGAATGAAGATAAGGAGTTGGAGTTCTACGAAAAGTACCGTCACAATTTCGAGTACGATAATGAATTCGTATTAATTGCTCTCGAAAACAAAAACGGCATCTTTAATAAAGGTTACCTCGAAAAGGTGAATGCGCTTACCAACGACTTAAACCAATTAAGCTACGTTAAGCAAGTTATTTCACCTACCAATTTAAAAATACTTAGTCTTGGCGGACTCGCTCCGGTTCAAACCAAAGTACTGCATTACGATAATCCCGATTTGTATAAAGATGACAGCACCGCCATTTACAGTTCAGGAGAATTCGTTGGTTCTTTCTTTCCGAAGAACGCAAAATCACTCAGCATTTACATCAAAACCCGCGACGAACTCAGTAAAGTAAAATCCGATTCTCTGGCGAATCAAATCGTTGCTTGTATTAACAAATACAAATTCGACGACATCCATTTTGTGGGCAGAATTTTCGCGCAGGATGTGTACTTACAAAATCTTCAAAAAGAATTTGTGTACTTCCTCACTATTTCTTTTGCTTTAGTCATTATCTTCCTTTGGTTTTCCTTCAGAAGTGTTTACGGCATTATTGTTCCTATCTCCATAGTTCTTATTTCTATTTTCTGGACTTTAGGCATTATGGCTTTGGTAGGCAAACCCATTGATTTAATGTCGGTGATGCTACCTACCATGGTATTTATTGCCGGCATGAGTGATGTGGTGCATTTCTTTTCCAAATACTTCGAAGAGCTATCTAAAAATACCGAGCGCAGCAAAATCTACCCTCTCATTTTAAAAGAGGTGGGCTTCCCTACTTTCCTTACATTAATCACCACACTGGTTGGATTTTTATCGCTCTTATTTTCGAGCATACAACCCATCCGTGATTTCGGAATTTACACTTCAGTGGGAATTGTAATTGCTTTTATCTTAAGCTACACCTTGCTTCCCGCGCTTTTATTCTTCTTCACGCCTAAAAAACTGGTAAGCGTGCATGGTCACGACAATAACACTTATAACGTGATGCGTAAAATGCTCTTCTGGATTTTCAGAAACCAGAAAGCCATCGTTGCCATCACGGTTTTACTTATTATTACATCCGTTGCCGGCATTTATAAAATAAAGGTGAATAATCTATTGTTAGATGATTTAAGCAATGGCGTAAAAATCAAGCAAGACTTTAACTTCTTCGATAAAGAATACAGCGGTGTTCGTCCGCTCGAAATACAAATCACCGTTAAGGATACTAGCAAAAACGTTTGGGATTACAGCATCATTAAACAGTTAAACGGGCTTGACGAATTCATTAAGAAAGAATACGGGGCAGGATTTTTGTATTCGCCGGCCTCGCTGGTAAAGTCGCTCAACAAAGCATTGAACGATAACGCGGGTTTGACTATACCGAATGAAGAAGACTTTGAAACCATTACCAAGGAATTAAAAAACAACAAAAAGAATAAAGACATCAAGCGTTTGGTGAGTGCCGATTTTAAAACCGCGCGCATCAGTGCAAAAATTCAGGATGTGGGCAGCAGCATTGTAAAAGAACACAATCAAAAATTAAACGAGTATGTAGCGGCAAACATTAATCCCAAAGAATTAGAAATAACAGTTACAGGAGCGGCGCATCTGGTAGATTTAAATAACGATTACATGGTAGAAAACATGATGCAGGGCTTTTTGTTTTCGATTATTGTGATTGTCATCCTCACTTACTTTTTACACCGCAGCTGGAGAATGGTATTGGTATTTATTTTACCGAATGTTATTCCTTTAGCCATTATGGCGGGGGTGATGGGCTTTATGGGCATCGAATTAAAATCGGCAACCTCCTTGGTGTTTAGTATTGCCTTTGGTGTAGCTACTGATGACACCATTCACTTTATATCGCGATTAAAAATAGAATTAGGTTACGGCAAGAGTTTGATGTATGCTTTTAAGCGCACCTATTTTGAAACTGGAAAACCCATCTTGCTCACCACTTTCATTTTAATGGGAGGATTCATGAGTTTAATGATCAGCGATTTTCAAAGTACTTATTATTTCGGTTTTTTAATTTGCGTTACCATTATCATTGCCGTACTCGCCGATATCTTTTTACTGCCGGTAATGCTCTTTGCCATTTTGGGTGGGAAGAAAGAGAAGAAAAACACCTTATAAGTGGTGACTTTTACTTAATAAATGGGGATTGTTTTCCTTAATTAAATTCTATCTTAGTAATAGCTTTTAAAGTTTTATATTTTATCAAGAGAATAATTATCCCATGTTAAACGAAAATGAAACTAAAGTTGATGTTTCTTCGTTAAACAGTGGTACTTATCTTTATAAAATAACTCAGAATAACATTGTTATTAAAGCCGATAAACTTGTTTTAAGTAAATAGTGTATAAAGAACAATTTAATATGATTTCAAAATGGAGGAGGGCAATTATTGCCCTTCTCTGTTTTGTATTAACTTATTCTT
>CAYQDP010000242.1:0-2647 GCA_964416235.1 uncultured Flavobacteriaceae bacterium
CTTCAGATAAGTTTCTTTATTTTCTGTTTTAAACAATCCGATAGTGTCACATAATTCACCGTCTACAATCACATCTTTAAAAAAGCAAACGTAAAATTCACCCCCCTTAATTTTTGGGTGCATGCTTTGGTCGTATAAATGTTCGGCTATATGTTTGGTTTGTTCAACAAAGTTTTTACGTGAGTTGAATATTTTTTCACTAATGGCTTTGATGTCTTTTATATCAAAATCGCTTTTGTTTTTAAACTGATGATAGACGTCGGTTTTAAAAGGTGATTGAAAATACCTGAGAACAGTATCTTTCACAAAATCATCTTTAAACTCAAAGCATGTTTCGCTTAAGGTTAATTCTTCACCTAAACTTTTGTTTCCTGTGTAATGTATAATGAAGTGAGTGAGTTGTGCTCTCGAAAAATCTATCATAATGCCTGTTTCTAAAACACTAAATGTAAGCTTATCACCTTAAAGGCTTTTAACAAAATTTAAACAAAATAAAATGATAAGCGGCCAAATTAAAGTATCTAAAAGCGCGGTTTTTACGTTACATATATTAAATTTGTTATATGCACAAAACAGCACTTTTTATGAAACGTTACGCTATTCTGATTGCAGGGGTGTTACTTCTGTCTTCATTCACGATATATAAATTCACTTTCTCGCGCTATCAGGTTTTAATGGGGATTTTATTGGAAGGTCTCTCGCAAATGCATTATAGTCCCACAAAAATTGATGATGCTTTCAGTGAAAAGGTGTACACATTGTATATGAAACGAATTGATTACAACAAGAAGTTTTTATTGCAAAGCGATGTGGATCAATTAGCAAAGTACCGTCGCGAATTAGATAATCAAATTAATGAAGGAGATTTTACATTTTACAAACTCTCTGTAGAGCTTATCAATAAACGTATCAAAGAAAAGGAAAGTTGGTATAAAGAAATCCTGGCTAAGCCATTAAATTATAACGCGGACGATGTGTATGAAACCAATGGCGAGAAAGCTAAATATTCTTCGTCATCCGAAGATTTAAAGAAGGAGTGGGAGAAGATGATTAAGTATCAAGTTATCTCCCGTATCGATGACGTTTTAAATCGTCAGGAAAAGGCTAAGGAGAAAAATGACACCACCGTAAAAATCAGAATTTGGGATAGCATCGAAGTAGATGCCCGTCGCAAAACTTTAAAAGCAAATGAGGCTTGGTTTAAGCGTTTATATAAAATTACGGATAAAGATCGCTTTGCGAATTATTTAAGCACCATTACTAATATTTATGATCCACACACCGAATATTTCGCGCCAAAGGAAAAGAAATCGTTTGATGAAACGATGAGCGGACAATTCGAAGGCATTGGCGCACGTTTACAACCAAAAGAAGATGGAATCATTAAGGTTTCTGAAATTATTTTTAATAGTCCGAGTTACAAACAAGGTGAATTAAAAGCGGGTGATGAAATTCATAAGGTGGCCCAAGGCGCGGGAGAGCCCGTGGATGTAACAACCATGGACATGGATGAAGCTATTCTATTAATAAAGGGGAAGAAAGGCACTGAAGTGCGTTTAACAGTAAAGAAACCGGATGGAAGTTTTAAAGTGATTCCTATCATTCGTGATGTTATTCCAATCGAAGAAACTTATGCTAAGTCTGTTTTGTTGAATAATGGCGGCAAAAAAATGGGTTATGTGTATCTGCCGACATTCTATACCGATTTCACGCGTACCGGCGCTCGTAAATGCGCAACAGATATGCGTAAAGAAATTGAAAAACTAAAAACGCAAGGCATCGAAGGTTTAATTGTGGATTTACGCGATAATGGCGGAGGTTCATTACAGGAAGTAGTAGAAATGGCCGGTTTGTTTATTCCAAAAGGTCCGGTTGTTCAGGTAAAAGGCAAGAACAACATGACGAATATTATGGAAGATTATAACAGTGATGTAACCTGGGGCGGACCATTAACCATTATGGTAAATCACAATAGTGCTAGTGCTTCCGAAATTTTAGCGGCGGCCATGCAAGATTATAAACGTGCCGTAATTGTTGGAACACCAACCTTTGGTAAAGGAACGGTACAATCCTTCTTAAACTTAGACCAGTTTATATTACCTCAATTTGATACAATAAAGCCAATTGGTGAAGTGAAAATCACGATGCAGAAGTTCTATCGTATCAATGGTGGCGCCACACAATTAAAAGGTGTTACGCCGGATGTGATTTTACCGGATCCATATGAGTTTATAGAAACAGGTGAGAAGGAAATGGATTACCCGATGGTATGGGATGAAATTCAGCCTGCAAATTATTTGGCCTTTAATAATATCGATATCGCGAAAGTGAAAAAAGCGAGTGAAGAGCGTATTAAAAAGAGCGCTGCGTTTAAATTAATTGAAACAGAAGCTAAGGAATTTAAAGATAAACGCGATGATTCAAAATATAATTTAGCGTTGGAGAAGTACAGGGCTGAACAAAAATTATGGCGCGAACAAAACAAAAAGTACGAAGATTTACGTAAGGAAATAAAAGATTTCTCGGCTGATTTGTTAGACCAGGATAAAACAAAATTAAGTGCCGATACAGCGCGTTTAGGACGCGAATCAAGATGGGCAAAGAACGTGGCTAAGGATGTTTACATTCATGAAGCCAGCAATATTTT
>CAYQDP010000242.1:2747-4828 GCA_964416235.1 uncultured Flavobacteriaceae bacterium
AACCTCCCCCACATTACGGTATTTTGATATCTAAAATGGTTAAAGCATGCTAAAGGCATTGCAAAGCCATTATTATTTCATTTACTTTATATAACTAAAAAGAAACACAGATGAAAAAAATATTTATAGCCATAGGATTTTTAGCTTTTTCATTAAGCTATGCACAGGAAGCTAAGCGTCCGGATAATTGGTTTAATCTCGATCCTTCAAAAGATAATGTAAATGGTGTTAGTACAGAGCGCACCTACGAAGAACTGCTAAAAGGAAAGAAGTCAACCACTATCATTGTCGGTGTCTTAGATAGTGGTGTAGATTATCTACACGAAGATTTAAAAGATGTGATGTGGACCAATCCGGGTGAAATTCCAGGAAATGGCATTGATGATGATAAAAACGGATACGTGGATGATATTCACGGTTGGAATTTCATTGGAGGAAAAGATGGAAAAAATGTGGAGAGAGATAATCTGGAGTTAACGCGTCTTTATCGTTTATATAAACCAAAGTATGACGGTAAAACGGAAAAGGATTTAAAGACTAAACAAGAAAAGCAAGAATATCAAACTTACTTGCAGTTAAATAAGGATTACGAAGGTCAGAAAGCAGAATATCAAGCTACTTATAATCAAATTAAATTCTTAAAGGATGCTTTTGAAACAATGATTAAAGAGTTGAAAGAGCAGGGTGTTGAGAAAGTTGATTTAGAGGCCGTGAAAAAGTATGAGCCCAAAGATGCTAAAGGAAAGCAAGCTAAATTTTTTGCAACAAATATGTTAGGTCGTGCTTCCGGTGCAAGCATGGATGATGTAATGGAAAATATCAATGAAGGGTTTGATCAGTTTGATAATTTATTAAACTATTCTTTGAATCTTGATTTTGATCCGCGTTCCATTGTTGGTGATGATTACAATAACAGCAGCGAGCGTTTTTATGGTAACAACGATTGTAAAGGTCCGTTTAGTTTTCACGGAACACACGTTGCGGGTATAATTGCAGCCTCTCGTAAGAATGGAGTAGGGATGGATGGTATTGCTGATAATGTTCGAATCATGAGTGTTCGTTGTGTGCCTAACGGCGATGAACGTGATAAGGACGTTGCAAATGCAATTCGCTATGCTGTGGATAATGGTGCAAGTATCATTAATATGAGTTTTGGTAAGAAATACAGTTGGGACAAGAAAGCAGTGGATGAAGCTGTAAAATATGCAGAGAAAAAAGGCGTTTTATTAATTCATGCAACAGGAAACGACGGGATTAACATTGATGAAACCGCGCATTATCCTTGTAAGAAATTTGAAGGCAGTAAAAAGGAGGCAAGTAATTTTGTAGATGTAGCTGCGTTGAATTGGGAGAAGAATGAAAAGATTGCGGCACCTTTCAGTAATTATGGTAAGCGTACTGCAGACTTGTTTTCACCGGGAGTAGATATTTATTCTACTGCACCTGAAGGAAAATATAAAGATGCAAGCGGAACCAGTATGGCTGCTCCGGTTGTTGCCGGAGTTTCTGCTGTATTAAAATCATATTTCCCGACCTTAACACCACAGCAAATAAAAAAAATCATTGTGACTTCAAGTCGTAAAGAATTTAAAGACACTAAGGTTATTAAGCCGGGTACAAAAGATGAGTTAGTAGAATTTGAAGAGCTGACTAAATCGGGTGGTGTGGTAAACTTGTATGAAGCCGTTAAAATGGCACAAGGCATGGTAAAAATTAAAGGTTAATGAAATTAAAAGCACTGTTTATTGGTTTGTTGTCTGTTGTAATTCTGATGAATTGCCGATCAGATAAATATATACCCAATATGTGCTTTCAAGAGGACATTTTACCAATTTTCGTTAGTAATTGTTCTATGAAAGGATGTCATAATTCTATTGATAAGGAAGAAGGCTGGGATCTCACAACTTATGAAGGAATAATGAAGGGAGTAGAGCCTAAACATCCTTTAAGAAGTGAAATCTTTAGTGTTATCAGGGGTAAAAATCCTGAAATGCCTCCTGAAGGTCACAAGAAATTGAGTTCAAAGGAAGTTGATATGATTAAGCAGTGGATTAATTTTGGTGCACGAAATACATCCAATT
>CAYQDP010000243.1:0-4811 GCA_964416235.1 uncultured Flavobacteriaceae bacterium
CGTATACCAAAGCTAAATTATTACAGGCATTCGCTAGTTCTACAGTATCTCTGATTTTCTCTGAAATTTTAATTGATTTCAAATAATAATCGATTGTTTTAGGATAATCTGCTCGTGAAAAATATACGGTACCAATATTTAACAGGGTGCTGGCTTTCTGAGCCAACCATTCTTCATTATCGCTGAACTCTAAACTTTTTTTGTAATAAATGAGTGCGTTGTAATCATCACCATTATGTTGAAGCGCTAAGGCTTTATTATTGTAAGCGGTAGCGATATAACCGCGGTATTTAACCGACTTCTTCTCATTAAGCTTTGTGCTAAGTAAACGTTTCGCACACTGTTCCAATTCATCGGAATATTTTTCCAATTCTTCTTCGGGTACCAAATCCCCCAACTGATAAAGTAATTCACATTTTACAGTGTCGTGCTTTGCATTCTTCAGTGAAAGAACTAGCGAATCGAGCTGTTCATCTTGCGCGAACGCAAACAACCCAAAAAAACATAATATGAATACGAATTTAAATTTCAAACTTACGACAGCTTACTCAAAAATTCAGTAACACTTTTCTCAATCTCCGTAGTAAAATTATCGGTTGAATAGCGATTGAATTTCTCACCGGTTACTTTTTCAAACAACTCAATATAACGCTCAGATATCTCATTAACCCAGGCTTCGTTCATTTCCGGAACTTTCTGTCCGTCTTTGCCCTGAAAACCATTCTCAATTAACCAACGACGAACAAACTCCTTGCTTAATTGCTTTTGTTCTTCTCCTTTCTTCTGACGGTCTTCATACCCCTCCAAATAAAAATAGCGTGATGAATCAGGTGTGTGAATTTCATCCATTAAGGTTACTTCACCATTATATAAACCAAACTCATATTTCGTATCCACCAAAATCAATCCCATTTTATTGGCGATTTCTTGTCCGCGCTTATACAAGGTGCGCGTGTATTTTTCCAATTGCACATAATACTTCTCTTCTACAATACCTTGCATTAAAATTTCTTCACGACTGATATCCTCATCATGTCCTTCAGATGCTTTTGTAGTTGGCGTAATAATTGGCTCCGGTCAGTTATCGTTCTCTTTCAATCCTTCCGGTAATGTTACACCACATAAAATGCGCTTTCCTGAGTTATATGTACGCGCTGCATGACCGGCCAAATAACCGCGGATAACCATCTCTACTTTAAAAGGCTCACACATTTTACCAACACTAACGTTTGGATGCGGGGTGCCAATTAACCAATTCGGCACAATGTCTTTAGTCGCATTCAAAAATTTAGAAGCGATTAAATTTAAAACTTGTCCTTTATACGGAATACCTTTTGGTACTACCACATCAAAAGCACTGATTCGATCGCTCGCCACCATCACTAAATGTTTACCGTCGATGTTATACACATCACGTACTTTACCTTTGTAAACACTCTTTTGCTTAGGGAAATTAAAATTGGTACTTGTTATTGTTTGCATAATATTATTTATAGTTTCTTGTTATTTATTTCTGGTTTCTGGTTCTATTTAATAATCAATGGTCCAGGTGGTGAGACCTTCGGTTGTAAATTTAAATGGTTGTACGCGGCCGCCTTTTTGTTCGATGGCATGTGCCACTTTTATTTTGGTGACTTTCGGACAAAAGAAAAACATGAATCCGCCTCCACCCGCGCCTGAAATTTTTCCGCCGGTAGAACCGTTATTAAGCGCAGTCTCATAAATCGAATCAATTAAAGGATTGGAAATGGATTGCGCCATTTGTTTTTTATTTTGCCATCCGAAATGTAAAATCTCCCCAATTTTATTGAGTTCACCTCGCAGTAAACTCTCTTTCATCTGATGCGCCTGCTCTTTTAAATTATGCATAGCATCCACCGACTTTTCATTCTTATCATTAACGTTCTTGACTTGTTCATTAATGATGGCGGCCGATAAACGTTGTGTTGCCGTAAAGTATAAAAGCAAATTCACTTCCAATTCATTGATGACTTCGCGCTTTAATTGAAGGGGATTTACAATCACTCTGTCGTTTGCTAAAAACTCAATGTAATTAATGCCGCCAAAAGTAGCCGCGTATTGATCTTGCTTACCACCGGCCATTTTTAAATCGATGCGTTCAATTTCATAAGCCAAATGGGCAATATCATATTTCCCTAAGGGCAACTTCAACCATTCGATAAACGCGCCTAAGATGGACACAACAATAGTAGAAGATGTTCCTAAACCTGAACCTTGAGGCGCCTCTATGAATGAAGTTAAACGAAATGATAAAGGTTTTAAATTAAATTGTTTGATGACGCGATTATAAACACCAATGAATAATTCGAATCCCTCTATTAATTCCAATTGCGCTTTCGACTCTAACACCAAACATTTATCTGTACCATCGATGCAAAATTCTATTTTACCATTATTCAACGGTTCGAGCGAAGCATAAGCGTATAAATCGATGGTTGCATTTAAAATCGCTCCTCCGTAAATATCGCTATAGGGCGACACATCTGTTCCTCCGCCTGCTAATCCTATCCTTAATGGAGCTTTACTTCTTATTATCATAAATTACCGTCAAAAAATTATTTCATGTTTACGAATTGAAGAGGAACTTCATAATTGTTTTTGCGGCACATCGCAATCACTGCTTGTAAATCGTTAATGCTTTTACTCGTCACACGAATGATATCATCCATTTTCTGCGCCGTTACTTTCAATTTACTATCCTTGATATCTTTCATGATTTTACGTGACGCATCAGCATCAATACCTTGTCGCGCTGTAATATCTTTTTTAATCATTGGTCCGCTTGGATAATGTTCTTTTTTCTCATCCAATGAACGAGGGTCTAAACCTTGCTTTATCATACGACTGTGAATGGCATCTAAAATCGCATCCAAACGCATATCGTTTTCAGTGGTAATATTTATCACCAAATCCTTTTTGTTCAATTCAATGGTGCTTTTGCTGTCTTTAAAATCCCAACGGTTTAATATTTCCTTCTTAGCCACATTAATGGCATTATCCAATAATTGCGGATCTACTTTACTGCTTATGTCAAAAGATGGCATATTATTTCTAATTTTAAGCTATTATTTTAGTGAAGGTAAATTTAACAAAAAGCCCCTTGGTAAAAGGGCATTGTTTGCACAATTAATTAACCATTTTGAGAGCTTTTTTCTATACTTTTTTCATTCTTATCCTCTTTAATGCCTGTATCGACAAAAACAGCAGCGCATCCTTCTTGAAGCCTAATAAAAAAAGTAATACTTCCTACACCAAAAAAAACACTATTCTACGTTTGGATTCATCGGTATATGAAAAGCTTTTTGTAAAAAACGGTCTGGTCAATATCTGTGAAATGGACAGTGATATCAGAGTGGTATTGATGTATAACTCCGATAAGAATTTTTTAGGAAAAAGTTTTTATAAAGGACTCAATCAATGTTACCTAAACTGTGACGCCGCTACCAAACTTAATAACGCTCAAAAATTATTAAAACAACAATTTCCTTTCTATAATCTCATTGTGTTTGATGCTACCCGACCGGCGCACATTCAAAAACTTATGTGGGATTCATTAAAGTTACAACCCATTGTGAAATATGATTATTTAGCACGACCGGATGAGCTTTCTTTACACAATTACGGCGCCGCGGTTGACGTGAGCATTATCAATGAAAATGGTGTTTTATTGGACATGGGAACGCCCTATGATTTTTTCGGAGATTTAGCCCGACCCAGTATGGAAAATGAATTTTATACTTCCGGGGCTTTAAGCAAAGAAGCCTATTGCAACCGCTTATTATTACGTAAGATTATGATACAAAGCGGCTTCTATCCAATAACTTCCGAATGGTGGCATTTTAACGCGTGCAATAAAGCTTATGCGGCTGCCAATTACAAGCTCATAGAATGAGATAAAAAGATTTTCTCCGTTGATATTTTCGTAATTTTACAGCGCAAAATGAAACGTATTGTTATCATAGGAGGAGGTTTCGCCGGACTAAAATTAGCCCGCGAATTAAAAAACGAACCCTTTGAAATATGGTTGATTGATAAAAATAATTTTCATCAATTTCAGCCCTTGTTTTATCAGGTAGCAACTGCAGGTTTAGAACCAAGTTCCATTTCATTCCCACTACGCAAAGTTTTTCAGAATCATAAAAACATTCACATTCGCGTCACGGAGGTTACCAAAATTGATGCACCGAAAAATGTTGTGCATACACTCATTGGTGAAATTCCATACGATACGCTTATCATTGCTACAGGTGCTTCTACTAATTTCTTCGGAAACCAACTCATCGAAAGCAATGCCATTCCAATGAAATCGGTGAACGAAGCCCTTTATTTACGTAATCGCATTTTACAAAATTTTGAAGATGCTCTCTCGGCGAACGATATTCAACGTCAGTCGTACATGAATGTGGTGGTAGTGGGTGGCGGACCAACAGGCGTTGAAGTATCAGGCGCTTTGGCGGAGATGAAAAAATTCATTCTCCCGAAGGATTACCCCGAACTCGACTTCTCAAAAATGAATATTTACCTTGTAGAAGCCGGTCCTAAAACACTTGGTGCCATGTCGGAGAATGCCTCTCAAAAATCAAAAGAATATCTGCAAAAATTAGGCGTGAATGTTTTAACATCTACACAGGTAAAAATCGCTTGTCTGAAAGAAGCTTCATCGGCTTTGCCTTTTCCTGCAATGTCAAATGCCACACCATGGTCAGGCGAAGTACGTACACCAGCAATACCAGCAGTATAATTTACTCCTTCTCCTATTGCCAATGATTTGAATGGTATCAATCCCTGGT
>CAYQDP010000244.1:0-4804 GCA_964416235.1 uncultured Flavobacteriaceae bacterium
ATTTTTTTCTCACCAACAAAAACCTTACCTGAGCTTTGTATTAGAAATGTTGTTTTGTTATTACTTGTATTAATTACTTCAAACGCATCGTTTGTTGAACCTGCTTTTAAAACAGTTTTCCCATCGCCATAAACCGTAAATTGATCATTATTGGTACTAATAATTTTTGCGCTATTGTTATTAGGAGATAATTTAAGGCCTGTATTATTAATGTCAAAAATATTGAGTACTACGTTAGGGTCAATGGCTGTGCTGTTTGCTCCAATTTGCGCGTATTTCCTCACATAAAATTCATCACCTGTGTAAACTTTTGCCCCTGCAGTACCGGCGGAGCCTCCGTTACCTGTTCCACCTCCCAGATAAATATTTTTACCACAATAATAGTTAATGAGTAGTCCGTTATTGCCTGACGCGTCGATTGAACTTTGTACACCATCAGAACCCATTGTTAATGCTACATTGCTGGCTTGGTCAAATAGCTGGATTCTCCCGCCAAAATAAAACCAAGGGTCCTGAGTTGGGGCAAGGCAGGGATTAAATGTTGGAAGTGGGTTACCTAATTTACCAAATGTAAAAGCATCTGGTGCAGAACTGCTGCCGTTATTAAAAGCTATACCGCTGGAAGTATTAAAAAATAATTTACCACTTAGATTAATATCACCGGCTATTTTTGCACTTCCGCTTACTTCAATATCTTCTGTTTTTACGGCATCATTAACTATAATAGTGCTGTCAAAGTTAGAAGTACCTGTAACTTGCAAATTACCGGAAGTACTCATGGTGCTATCAACCTTTAAGCAACCACTAACAGTAGTGGTTGGAATGGTACTTTGCGAATAATTTAATAAAGGAAGTAATAGAAAAGCTAAAATCGGCTTTAAGCTTACAGCTTTTGCATTTTGCGTTTTGCGTTTTAAAATCATGATTTTTCTTTTGTATAAATAAATGTAAAAAATGAAAGTTTAAAAAGCAAATAATAAATCATTAATTTAGCACAAGCACTAAAAAACAAACCAATGAATTTTATTAGCTATAACTTTACCGTAACCGATCGTTTCATCCGTTATGCAAAAATTGATACGCAATCCGATCCATTATCAAAAACTTGTCCGAGTACGGAGAAGCAAAAAAACTTAAGTCGCTTATTGGTGGAAGAATTAAAAGCCATGGGCATTAACGATGCGGAATTGGATGAACATGGTTATGTGTATGCCACCATTCCTTCCAACACAAGCAAAAACGTTCCGGTAATATGTTTTTGTTCGCATGTTGATACCTCGCCGGATTGCAGCGGTACGAATGTCAATCCTGTAATCCATAAAAATTATCAGGGAACGGATATAGTTTTACCGAATGATAAATCACAAGTGATAAAATTCAGTGAGCATGTGGCTTTAGCCGGACAAATCGGTAACGACATTATCACAACCGACGGCACTACTTTGCTGGGCGCCGATAATAAAGCGGGCGTAGCAGAAATTATGGATGCCGCGCATTATTTAATGACGCATCCTGAAGTAAAGCATGGTAAAATCCGGATTTTATTTACACCGGATGAAGAAATCGGAAGAGGAACCGACAAGGCCGATATGAAAAAGTTAGGCGCTGAGTTTGGTTATACCATGGATGGAGAAACCATTGGTCACATCGAAAATGAAACGTTTAGTGCGGATGCGGTAACGATTATTGTAAAAGGTTTTCCTACACATCCGGGCTTTGCGAAAGATAAAATGCAGCATGCAATTAAAATTGCAGCCGAAATCGTGAATCAAATTCCTAAAAACAAAACGCCGGAAACTACCGAGAAGAAGGAGCCATTCATTCATCCAACTTCTATTAACGGCGGATTGGAGCAAGTAGAAATTAAATTTATCATTCGCGCTTTTGATACACCGACCTTAAAAGCTTTAGAAGAAGAATTAAAACAGATCACTGCGAAAGTAATTTCTAATTACAATAAATGTTCGTTTGATTTTATTGTTACTGAGCAGTACCGTAACATGGGTGAAGTATTAGCGAAGTGTCCACATGTTGTAGATTACGCTATGGAAGCTATAAAACGAACAGGTATAACTCCGGTTTTATCAAGTATTCGCGGCGGTACCGATGGCTCCCGTTTTTCATTCATGGGAATGCCTTGTCCGAATATTTACGCAGGCGAGCACGCCTTCCATAGCAAGCAAGAGTGGGTGAGTGTTCAGGATATGCAAAAGGCCGTAGAAACAATTGTTCACTTGGTGAATATTTGGGAAGAGAAATCATAAATGTCTGCGAAAATCTGCGTGATCAGCGGGAATTCTCTCCCATAAATTGTTTCCCGCAGATTTCACGGATGAGCGCGGATGTTAAACTATAATCCCATAATCCAAAAAATCAATTCTGATTTATTTTCTGAAAAGAAAGTAGATGTTTCTGTTTTGCGCCTGGATTTAATTCATCCTCAAATCAGCGGAAATAAATGGTTTAAGCTAAAATACAATTTGGAAGAGGCGAAGCGATTAGGCTATGACACCATTCTTACCTTCGGCGGAGCTTTCAGTAATCATATTCACGCCACGGCTGTAGCCTGCAATCAAGCGGGATTTAAAAGTATTGGTGTCATTAGAGGCGAGCCAAGTTCAATAGGTAATTACACTTTGAGTGATGCAGCTGCCAACGGCATGCAATTGTTCTTTGTGTCGCGTGAAGATTACAATAAAAAGCAGGAGGCGGGATTTATAAAATCATTAACTGAAAGATTCGGCAATTTCTATTCGGTACCTGAAGGCGGAGATAATGAATTGGGGGCAAAGGGTTGCGAAGAAATTTTACCAACGCAAAACAACTTCGATATCGTCCTATGCGCTTGTGGTACCGGAACCACATTGAAAGGCATTTCAAATTCATTACAACCTTCACAAAAAATAATTGGTATCAGCGTGTTGAAGGGAGTGGGCGATTTAAATGCAAACGCTAACGTAAATGCGGAGTATCATTTCGGCGGCTATGCTAAACATACCAATGAATTATTGGAGTTCAAGAAAAATTTCGAAGCACAAACTCAAATTCCATTGGATTATGTTTATACCTCAAAATTATTTTTTGGCGCATACGATTTAATTAAATCAAATAGACTGACGGGAAATAAAATTTTAATAATTCATAGCGGCGGTCTGCAAGGCAATAGGGGGTATGAAGACCGTTATGCTCTAAATCCTAAACGGAATGTGAATGAGCCCCAAGGGTAAGATTGTTTCGGATTAATTCCACCACCAAAAGGAGAAGCTACAATTCTAACAAAGCCAAAACCGATTGCTAAAGTGCTGGCCATTTTTCCGTTTCTGCTTCCTATTAAAATACCGTTTTGCATTTGTACAGAATAGGCGGTAATGTTTTCCATGGTTACATCCGTGCCGTATCTAAAGCGCGGACCAATAAAAAATTTAGTATGCGATTTAGATTCGAAATAATAATTAAGATCTAATCCTGTAATGAAATTAACGTCTTTTCTTACTTTACTTGCCGAAGCATTATTGGAAGTGTCGGTGCTTAAACCCATAAACATAACGCGACGGTCGTAGCTTAAACTTACAGGAACAGTAACTCCGATTTGTTTATCGAAAAACAAACGTTCATAGGTAAGGGTTAATCTGCCAAATAATACATCAGGAATTTGTATGCCGATGATGTTGTCTTTAAATTCTTTTTCTTTCTCACGAATTTGAGCTTTTCTATCTAACGTTTTATTAGATGATGAAGGTGAAGCTGCAGTTGTATTAGTAGTTGTTCCAAAAATGTAAACGTTGCCGCTGCTAAATTCAGCCATCAATACATCATTTTTTGAAACGGTAACCATTTGCGAGGCGGTGGCACTGTCTTTATACGTAATTGTACTCGGATTGATGGAAACAATTTTGCAATTCAGTTTTTTACCGTCTTTAAAAACAACTTTATCCTGCGCTTTGATAAAAGTGCTGATGCAAAGTAAAATGAATATGTAGCGTAACATTTTCATGAATTAAAAGCGATAACCAAAACAAATTCCTAAATACATTTTTGGTATGCCTGATCCGCCAATATCCGTTTTCATTAAATCTGAATCTCCGCTAAACGGACCAATACCTACAAAAGCTTTATAAGTAAATGTAGGTGTAATGCGTACTTGAAAACCATTCACAATCATGGTTGCTAATTGATAGCCCTGTGCTTTTTGAATTTCTATTTTTTCAAAAATAAAACCACCAATATCTTCCTGCACTGTAATTTCCCGATCGAAGGAGTAGTTCATGTATTTTACCATTAAACCAACAAAGTATTGCGATTTTTTCCTGACTGAAGGATAAAAATTGAGGCCCAATCCAACATCATAATTTTTCTTTGAGTTGGATAACTCCATTAAATATAAATTTGGCCAGGTTGTTCGTGTGTTGAAATTGTATGAGCCTAAAACCATAACACCTAAATGATTTTGTAACAAATCACGTTCATACAATAAAGTTATATCCGCATTTGTTAAGGCAAGTCCGTTTATCATTAATGAATTTTTATTCATGTAATAAACTTCGGAAGGCTTAGGTAATTTGGGTTCTTTTTTTTCTCCGGCGGTTGGCGTCGTTGATTTTGGAGTAACAGGATTTGGATTTTTATTAATAATATCTACGTTTCCGTTTTTGTATTCAATAAATAGTACATCCGATTTTGCAATAACATAAGTAGGGCCTTCCGGATTATTAATGTTTTTATACTTTATGGAAGTTTCGTTAATTTCTTTAACAAGGCCTTCAAATTTGCTGCCACCATTCAGATAAATCAAATCTTGAGATTT
>CAYQDP010000245.1:0-4800 GCA_964416235.1 uncultured Flavobacteriaceae bacterium
CGGTATTCCCTATGCCGCCTTTATTTCCGACCGTTTGAACAAACCTATGCTTTAGATGCAGGTTACTTCTTTAAGAATGATAAGTTTTATTTGTTGGCGGGTTTTACTTATCGCGCAAAAGATGCAAGTATTGTTTACGCCGGTTTACGCAAGGATAATTACATTTTTAAATTGGGTTACGATTTTAATACCTCTTCATTAAAAACAGCTTCAAAAACCCGTGGAGCTTTTGAATTATCGTTTACGTATTTAGCAGGAAAGAAAAATGTTACTGAAATTAAAAATTGTCCTCGTTTATAGTTTATGAAATATTATCACCGTTATATATTTAGTTTATTAAAGGCATCATTACTGTTGCTTGTTTTCCTAAGTGTTAATTCTCATGCTCAATCCAAAAAATTATGGATGATGGAGGGTGAAAACGCTTATACGAAAAAGGATTATGCCTCTGCAGCCTATTTTTATTCTAAGGTGTTAGACGATACAACAATCCTAGAAACATTTGTGTTGCCTTATGAAGCTCAAATGGTGAACCTTCGCATCAAAAATTTAATAAAGGTTCCTGAGCTTAAATTAAAAAATCCATTTGCGAAAAAGGACAGCGCAAGCTTAGCAAATGTTGACAGTACAAAAAAGCCTAAGGCAGAATATAAGCCAATGAACAGCATTGATTATGTGTATTACAAACTTGGTCATTCCTATTTTAAAAATTCGGATTACAATCACGCTGCTAAAATATTTAAGGTGTGTGTAGAAAGAAATTCTTATCCCGATGCGCGTTTTTATCACGCACTCTCATTAATGAGTGTGAAAAAACACAAGGAAGCATTGGATGAATTTGAAGCTTTTGTAACATCTAATCCGGATAACGATTCATTAAAGAAAGTGGCACAGAAAAAGGAAGCCAGTTGTTATTTTGCTTTAGATTCAATGACAAATGTACGTCGCGCTGTTAAGGTAAAGATGATGGATACTCTTATTTTCAACAAAGGTACTTCCAACTTCGCTCCAATGTATTATTTGAGTCCGAATAAAATTATTTTCACCAGTGCTCGTCGTAACGGAGTCGTAAATGATCCGGAAAAACAAGATTCTAAATATTTATGTGACCTTTATTATTCAGAATGTTTAGATAGTATTTGGCAACGTCCGGTAAATTTCGGGCGACCTGTAAATTCAGCTTTACACGAAGGTGCAGGGTATGTAACTCCAGATGATGTTATGTTATTTACCAGGTGGAGTGATGCTAACCGTGAGGAGACTTTTATCTATATGGCTAAAATGACAGATGGAAAATTCTTCGAGGCCTTTAAATTAAATCAAAACGTTAATGTGCCGGGATATAAATCCATGCAACCTTTTGTAAACTTTGATGGAACCCGTTTGTTTTTCTCTTCAAATCGTCCGGGTGGATTAGGAGGTTTCGATATTTGGTGCAGCGTGATCGATGAGAATGGTTTTATCGGACCTGCAAAAAATTTGGGCGCACCAATTAATACGCCTGGTGATGAGGTGTCACCTTTCTTTCATGCAGTATCAAGCACATTGTATTATAGTTCGAGTGGATTACCTGGCATGGGCGGATTAGATGTGTTTAAATCCTACTTTAATTCTGACGACTCTGTATATACATTTCCAAAAAACATGGGTGGTCCTGTGAACTCCAGTAAAGATGATGCGTATTTTATTATGGAAAGAACACAGCAACGTGGTTTCTTTGCCAGCGATAGAAAAGATTGTGAGAACGGCCATTGTTATAATATTTATGAGTTCATTAACGAGCCGATTTATTTTGACATTAGTGGTTATGTATTCGATGCGCAAACAAACGACCCGATTGAGGGTGCTTTAGTTACTATTCGTGATGTGCACGGCGAAGAAGAACCTTTCTTCGTGGTATCAGATGATAAGGGGTATTATTTTTCTGAGTTAAAACCTGATAAGGAGTATTTTATGAAGGCGCAGAAAAACAAATACTTCGCTGATGCGGCTAGTGTAGCTACGAAGGGAAAGACGGAAACAACACATTTTGAACAAGACTTCTTCTTGAATAAAATTCCTGACAGTGAAATTGAAATTGAAGGGATTGAATATGATTTTGATAAAGCAACATTGCGTCCTAAGTCGAAAGAAAATCTGGATAAGATTGTTGATCTCTTAAACTTAAATGATAACCTTTCCATTATGATCAATTCGCATACTGATTCACGTGGTAGCGACGATTATAATTTACGGTTATCTCAAGCTCGCGCTCAGTCATGCGTAGATTATTTGATTTCAAAAGGAATAAAAAAGGAACGTTTGATAGCTAAAGGCTGGGGTGAAACAGACCCATTGATTAAGCAAGACGCAATTGATCAAATGGTTCCTAAAAGTGAAGAGTTTGAAGCCGCTCATCAGAAGAACCGACGAACAGCCTTTAAGGTTGTGGGAGAGACGGATATCAACATTATTAACAAGACTAAGTAATTAAAAAAGGCGGTTTTCATTTGGAAGGCCGCCTTTTTTTCTTAGTTTTGATTAAACTTTAAATATCCTCGCATGAAAAAATTATTTACTCTTTTATCATTATCATTAACAGGTTTGGCTTTCAGCCAGACTACTATTTTAAATAGCGGCTTTGAGTCGTGGGGCGGAAATCCGGCTCCTGGTGTAGCTACTGAGCCAAATAACTGGTATTCCAATAAATCAGGTTCAGGTTTAGCCTCTTCGGGTCCTCAAACCTGTTATCAGGATGGAACAATTAAGCACTTAGGAGCTTCTTCTGCAAGAATTGAAACCAAGTATTATATTTTGGCTGTTGTGAATGGAAATATGACAACAGGAATTGTTTGCGCTCCAAGCTCAAATAAAGCAGAAGGTTATATCGCGTCTTTAAATCCTAGCAGCGGTACAGATATTCGCCGTATGTCATTTGTTGGGCGTCCTGATAGTTTAGTAGGATGGTATCAATATACACAAGCAACTACCGGAACTAACCCGACAAACGAACAAGGTAAGGTGAGAGCGATTTTGCATACCGGACATTATTACGATCCTGAGGTTCCTGTAAATAGCAATCATCCGAATTTATCGGCGAACAAAATAGGTGATGCATTATTTTTAACTGCGAAATCAAACAACACAACTTGGAAACGTTTCAGTGTTCCATTTACATATGCTAGCGCTTCAATGCCTGCATATATTATGATTAACGTTACATCTTCTGCTGATCAAATGACTGCAGCTCCCGGAATTACCGGAAGTGGTTCTAAGTTATGGATTGATGATTTAGATGTTGTATATAACCCAACAAGTGTGAATGAATCTCCAATCAATGAAGGAAGCATACGTGTTTATTCATATGATAAAATCATTTATGTTGATTTCAGCACAAGAAAAAGCAATGAATCGGTTTTAAATATTTATGATATTACCGGTAAACAAGTTGCCAGTCAAAAAATTGAAGGCGATAAATTAAATTCAATTGACTTCACTGCCATGACATCAGGTTTATATTTGTATGAACTTTCAGGTGCCGGTATTTCTAAAACAGGAAAATTAGTTATTGAATAATAATTAGAAACTATTTTAAATCCGCTCTTGTAAGGGGGCGGATTTTCTTATTTTTGCCCATGCTTCAACGCGCATTATTTTATCTTCTTTTAGTTATCTCTTTTGGTTCAATTGCTCAAAGTAAAGGAACACTCAAAGGAGTTATAAAAGACAAATCAACGGGGGAAACGTTACCCGGAGCAACTGTACAATTATTAAATAATCTTTCCAAAGGTACCGCGTCAGATATCGATGGGAATTATGTGTTCGAACTAGACTCAGGAAGTCATAAGGTGATTTTTGCTTTTGTTGGTTTAAAAAGCGACACCATAGAAGTGATGATTTTTCCTAATAAAACTACAAATCAAGATATCACTCTTAAGCCGATGGCAAAAATGTTGGAAACGATTGTTGTGTCGAGTGGAAAGTTTGAACAGAAATTAGAAGAACTTACTGTTTCTATGGAGGTAATAAAACCCGATTTAATCCATAATAAAAACAGTACAAGTATAGAATCGGCGCTCGAACAAGCTCCGGGATTATCCATTATCGATAACGATCCACAAATCCGAGGAGGTAGTGGATTCACTTTTGGTGTGGGAAGTCGTGTTGCTATTGTTGTTGACGGAATTCCTTTGTTAAGCGGCGATGCAGGTCGGCCTGAATGGAGTTATATTCCTATTGAAAATATTGAACAAGTTGAAATTATAAAAGGAGCATCGTCTGTACTTTATGGTTCGTCTGCTTTAAATGGAGTTATTAATGTGAGAACAGCTTATCCCCGTAGCAAACCCAAAACAATCATCAATTATTCATTAGGACAATACAGTATTCCGGATAGGCCTGCACAAAGTTGGTATAATGGTTCAATTCCCGGATTTACGAATTTGAATTTTTTGCATTCACGAATCGTAAAAAATAATTTGGATTTGGTTATAGGTGGAAATTTGAATGCAGATCAAGGTTATATTGGTCCGCCACCACCCGCAAAATATATTCCTTCGGATGTGAAAAATGCACTAAAAGTTACAGATACAATTCCAACGTTCACTAATGATGATATGATGAAATTGAGAGGTCGTGTTAATTTTAATTTGCGTTATCGATTCAAAAGAATTGTTGGACTTAACGCCGGGATTAATGGAAATTTCATGGCTAGTAAAGGAAATATGGTGTTAGCTTGGATGGATGATTCAACCGGAATTTACAGAGGATATCCCGGTGCGGTGTTCATGCAAAATCAAACCTTGTTTAATGT
Source organism: uncultured Flavobacteriaceae bacterium (assembly GCA_964416235.1). Classification (GTDB taxonomy): domain Bacteria; phylum Bacteroidota; class Bacteroidia; order B-17B0; family Aurantibacillaceae; genus JAHEYG01. The sequence continues at coordinate 4,793 of CAYQDP010000245.1, forward strand.
CGATCCTT
>CAYQDP010000246.1:0-4788 GCA_964416235.1 uncultured Flavobacteriaceae bacterium
AAACTTCAACCTTAAATATTTTTCAAGCTTAATCACATCCTTAAGTGTAACCTTAAGTGTTAGTTTACCTTGGCAAATTTATATTCTTTACAAATTCCCAAATGAAGCCATATATGAATACACATATAATTCGAAACATTTTACAGAAGTTATTGAAGGCCACGAGGGAGACATGTTTTATTACATAGAAAATTTCAATCTAACTATTATTGATAATTTTAAATTTATCTTTCCTTTTGCACTTATTGCTTTTTGGATGATTAGTAAAAATAGAAGTCTTTCAATTGCTTTTACTATTGGTGTTCTTTTCGTGTTTATTTTTTTTACGATTGCCAAAACCAAAATGCCCGCGTTTACCTTAATTACTTATCCTTACCTTATTTTAGGCTTAAGCGCGCTCGTACACTATATTGCAGAAAAAACAATTTCTTTTTTAAAGCCACTGTACTCTAAGGCCGTTTTGCCCGTATCGTTTTTAACCATTAGCGTATTTTTATTACAGATCGAAAAAACACAAGCCTCGCACACTAACTGGAAGTTTAATGTAGGTGACTATAACGACAGACAGTTCTATTTAAACTGGCTTAAAACAGCAAAATACATTAAATCATTAAAACTAGATAAAGATTATGTAATATTTAATTGTAACCAAATGACACATCTTTCGATGATGTTTTATACGGATCATTTTGCATATTGGAGTTATCCTACTCCTTATCATATGCGCGTACTTCAACAGAAAAACAAAAAGGCTGCAGTGATCAATGATGGCCATCTACCAAGTTACTGTTACGATAAAAATATATTAATTATTAACCCTCCATCGAATTAAACTTGAATTACAAAAATCTTTACCAAAACAAATGGACAATAGCTTTAATTGTGGTTATTGCCAACATTGTACTGCGATTCTTCAACATTAGTAACCATAGCTATTGGTTTGATGAAATAATCTGGATAGATATTGGAGAATGGGAGATTACAAAAATAGTTGAACATTGCAGAACACAAGACCCAAATCCGCCACTTTATCCAATTATACTACATTATTGGGTTAAACTTTTTGGGATTTCCGAAATTGGTGTCCGGGCATTGGCAGCTATTTCCGTTTCATTAGCCGCAGGGGTACTTTATATTTTTGCGCATGATTTTTTTAATAAACAAACGGCAATATTTGCTTCCCTGATGTTCTTTACTTCTAATGAACTTTTCTATTATTCACAAGAAGCAAGACCTTACGCCTTAATAATACTTTTTGCGGTACTATCAAACTTTGCTTTTTTTAGCCTAATCAAAAAGCCAAACTTTTTAAACGCAATACTACTTGGTGCTTTTAACGCAATTCTGTTTTATTTACATCTACTCACCGCATTCTGTATTTTAGGACAAGTTATTCTATTTCCAATACTGATCCAGCAATCAAATATATTTATCAAGAAAGATAATTCGATATACTTTAACTATAATTTTCCTTTAAGATACTTGATATACTATTTACTGTCATGGCTAATATTCTTTGTCCTATTTATTCCTTGGAAAGATCGTTTTATTGAATTAATGATTAATGGCGGTAAAAATTTCTGGTTGCCGAAGCCAACTTATAATGACTTTAAACATTGCATTTATGATTACTTTAACAGTAAAGAGCTGTACCAAATACATATATTTTCGTTCGTCATTATACTTGCAATTATTTTGTTATTTAAAAAATTAAAATCTGAATCTATTTCAATTAAGCCTTTCCTTTTTGCCCTTTTCATTGGTCCTGTTGTAATTTACTTAAATTATGCTGTTGCCAGTTATAGTCCTATATTTTTAAAACGTTATGTGTTATTTACAATAATAGGTTTTATTTTACTTTACTCATACGTTTTTTCACTAATAAAAATGCCGGCTATTTTAAAATTAATTCTATTCACAGTTATAAGTGTCTTCAGTTTCATAAGTATAAAAATGCCAAGGGAAACAACAATGGATTATAAGAATGCAATCGCTTTCATTAAAAAGAATTATAATAGCAACACTTTAATTACTACTGATCAAGGTACTCTTTTTGCCTACTATTTTGATAAAGAGAAAGCCTGGAAAATAAAAGATTTCGGAAGAAGGGAACAATATCTTTTTGCTAAACATAATGTATTCTCTATACCCAACAGTGATTGGTGTAAAAACTTTAACTTTTCGGGGTACTCTGATATTTACTACACTTCTTCATTCGAGCATTACACCGATCCACAAATGATTACAGACAATTACTTGAGGACTAATTTTCTACTTGTTGAGGAAATAAACTCCTTTGTAGGAATTAAAATGGTACATTTTAAGAACAAAAACTTTGTGAAATAATCCGGCCTACAGTAACGCCTTATCCAATCAATAGTCATAACAATTTATTATATTTATCGTTTATATGATTGAGGTACAGGATCAAAATATTTTAAGGAAGCCGAGCGTACTAATGCTTGTTTTTACGCTTTGTTTTTCGATAATAACAATGGACTTATGGAGGCCTTGGCATCTAATTAACAAAGATGACGATCAGTTTGTGTGGGACGTTGCAGGGTATTACTCATACTTACCATCAGAGTTTATTATTAAAGATTATAATCCAAACGGGCAACGCTATCAGAATTTCTTAATTACGCTACCAAATGGTGAAAAAATAACCAAAGCAACTTATGGAATGGCTCTGCTATACTCTCCTTTTTTTGCATTAGGTTATAAAATTGCAATTAATGAACATAAACCTTTAGATGGATTCAGTGAGCCATTTTCCATTACCTTACATTGGGGCAGTATTCTTTACGGTTTGCTTGGATTGCTTTTACTGCGGAATTATTTAATAAAATTCTATAGTGAAAAGGTAACCGCTATAACATTAGCAATTATTTTCTTTGGCACCAACCTATTATGTTATGTGTTAACTATGAGCGAGATGACTCACGGCTATTTGTTTTTTCTATATGCGGCCTTTTTACTTTCCAGCTATCATTGGTATAAAAAACCAACTTATCTTAAATCTATACTCATAGGATTAATCACAGGGGTAATTACACTCATACGTCCAACAGAAGTAATTGTTTGTGTTTTGTTTCTCTTTATAAACTTGTCAGCTAATTCAAATTTATTGGAACGCATAAAACTAATCGGTCAACACTATCTAAAAATTGTTGTAGTCGCTTTATGTGCTTTTTGTATTTGGATTCCGCAGCTCTTATTTTGGAAAACACATACCGGAAGTTATTTTTTCTTTTCCTATCCCGGAGAACGGTTTTTTTGGACAGACCCTCAAATAATAAACATCCTATTCAGTTACCGTAAAGGTTGGTTTGTTTATACTCCACTTATAATCCTCGCTTTCGTTGGCATGATATTTATGCAAAAAAAATATGCTTCTTTAAGAAATGCCATTCTTGTTATAACTGTTATCAATGTTTATATCCTAAGTTGCTGGTGGGATTGGTTTTTCGGAGGAGGATTTAGCGCGAGAGGGTTCGTACAACATTACGCCTACCTGGCCATTCCAATTGCATCACTAACAGAATTTGTATTAGAACAATCTTATTTACCAAAAATAAAACAATGGATCCAGCTACTATTTTTCTCAGTCATATTTAGTGGTATAATACTTAACATTGGACAAACTTATCAGTTTGTTAACGGATTAATACATTATCATAGTATGACAAAAGCAGCATACTGGCATAATTTTGGTATATACAAAATGTACGGTAAACACGAAGCTAAATATTGGAATATTTTATCCGAACCTAATTACGAAAAATTACATTCAGGTGAAGACAGAGACCAATAAACATATAAAACTTCTCGTTGTCATTCCCTGTTATAATGAAGAGGAATCCATTGGTAATTTGTTACAGTCGCTTCAGGCTTTAAGTCTTCCTAATGTTTCAATCACCGCTTTGCCGGTAAATGATTGCTCAAAAGATAATACTCTTTCTGTTATCAGAAAACACACCTCCACCTACTTAAATCTTCCTGTAAATCTGGGTATTGGAGGTGCGGTTCAATCCGGCTATAAATACGCTTACAAAAATAAATTTGATATCGCTATTCAGTTGGATGGTGACGGACAACATCCAATTAACGAAATTCAAAATCTCATTCAGCCCATATTAAACAATGAAGCAGATGTTGTGATTGGCTCACGCTTCATCACCAAACAAGGTTTTCAGTCTTCAACCTTACGCCGTACAGGAATTAAATATTTTAAAAACCTCAATCGACTGTTACTTGGAATTACCATTACCGACAGCACATCCGGATTCCGTGCACTTAACTTAAAAGCACTGAAAATTGTAAATGATTATTATCCGGATGAATATCCCGAACCGGAAGCAATTGTATTATACCATCTACATAATTTAAAAATTAAGGAAATCCCGGTTGTAATGCATGAACGTCAAGGCGGCCAATCATCTATTAGATCTTTCGGAAGTATTTACTACATGATGAAGGTTACTCTTGGAATTTTATTTATTTATTTAAGATTAAAACTTAATGGAAAACGTCATACCCTTTAAAATCCAAATCATCAGCATAATTGGCTCCTTGCTTTTTATGTTTTTTATTTTTCGTTTAATTACCAAAGGTAAATTGCGTGAAGAGTATTCCATTGTGTGGATATTTTGTACTATCACCTTATTAGTTTTTGCCATCTGGCGTAATGGTTTAGATTTAATTGCGAAAATACTTGGAGTATATTATGCGCCCGCTTTAATTTTTTTGGGTGCCATTTTCGCCATCATCATTTTCTTGGTACACCTT
>CAYQDP010000247.1:0-4776 GCA_964416235.1 uncultured Flavobacteriaceae bacterium
TATCACTTTTAATTTCTCCGTTCTTCGGATTTGCGGCTGCTATAGGAATGATGTATTTATTTAAGCGTGCAATAAAAAACGAATTAATTTATAAAGAACCCATTCCGGGGAAAAAGCCACCGCTTTGGATCAGAAGTATTTTAATTACTACATGTTCACTGGTGAGTTTAGGTCATGGAAGTAACGACGGACAAAAAGGTGTAGGATTAATGATGCTTATTTTAATCGGTATATTGCCGGCACGATTTGCATTAAACAATTCGTACCCGATGGATGAAACATTGCATAAAGTCAACATGATTCAATCCATTGTTCTTAAATCAGACACTACGCGCTTTTCACTATCAGAAAAGAAAACATTTACTGCCATTAAATCTAACTGTGAGCAAGCCAAGGCTCTTCTGGAAAACAAAACTTCATCGGATGAGATCGAGGAGAATAAACGCTTTGATGTGAGAAAAGATGTGTTACTAATTCATAAAAACACCAAACAAATTTTAGACAGTCCGAATTTTTCAATTTCAAAAAATGATAAACTTGAAATAAACAAAGCGCTTAAAACACTCAAAGAGTCTACCGACTATGCGCCACGATGGGTTATCATCCTGATTTCGATTTCGCTTGGTTTGGGAACTATGATTGGATGGAAAAGAATTGTAAAAACAGTGGGAGAAAAAATTGGTAAGCAACACATGAGTTATGCGCAAGGTGCCAGTGCCGAAATGGTAGCTGCCATTACAGTTGGTTTATCTTCCTTTAACGGATTGCCGGTTTCAACCACACATGTTTTATCCTCAGGTATTGCCGGAACCATGGTTGCTAAAAAAGGATTAAAAAATCTTCAAAAAAGAACCATCCGAAATATCTTATTGGCTTGGGTATTAACTTTACCAGTCACTATTCTACTGTCCGGCGGCCTCTTTCTTCTCTTCAGATTTTTGTTTTAATCTCTAATTACTGTTAATCAACGAATTGCAGTCGCGTATATCGACTTAACAATTCCTTAACATTAGATTTACCTTTACTTTACTTTGTAAAGATTTCTTTGCGTTCAATTAATAATTAATTAACGTGAAGAAAATTTTATTTTTACTTTTAACAATTGTCTTTGTTACCGTAAACGCACAAACCGAACAGAAGTCGCCTTATTTTAATTTCAAAAATGGATTAGGCTTTGCAACTCCCGATAGCTCTTACTCTATCAACATTCGTTTCCGAATGCAAAATCGCTTAATGATGAACACTATTTCTGATGAAGATTTAAATCCGGCTTCCTATGAATTCAGAGTGAGAAGATGTCGTTTAAGTTTTACCGGACATGTATACAATCCAAAGTGGAGTTATTATTTACAACTCTCTTTTTCACGTGGAGATATGGACTGGAGCATGAACGATGCCTCTAATTATAACACCGGTGTAAACGTGGTGCGTGATGCAATGATTTACTATAAACCAATTAAACATTTACAAATTGGTATCGGACAAACTAAATTACCCGGTAACCGTCAACGTGTGGTTTCATCAGGTTCTTTACAGTTTTACGATCGCTCACCCGCTAACTCCAACTTTACGCTCGACCGCGATGCCGGCTTATTCTTAACCTATACTCTTCCAATTGGTAAAAAATTCGTTACATTAATTAAAGGCGCTGTTACTTCAGGAGAAGGCAGAAATTCTAATTCGAGTAATCCTGGCTTAGCTTATTCAGGACGTTTAGAAATGCTCCCATTGGGCACGTTTACAGATGGTGGTGATTATTTTGAAGGCGACGTGGCGCGTGAAGAAAAACCTAAAATCTCTATTGGCGGTGGTTATCACTTAAATGATTTGTCTGTACGCACACAAGGAACCTTAGGAAAAGATTTATATGAAAGCAGAAGTTTTGAAGTTTATTTTGCCGACTTCTTATTAAAATATAAAGGCTTTGCCGTAAGCTCAGAATATCTTAGAAGAAATTGTGATAATCCGGTTACGAAAAACAGTACAGGTTCAAGCAGAACGGTTGTTGAAGGCGACGGAATTAATTCACAAATCAGTTATTGCTTTAAAAGCCGTTGGGAAGTTGCTGCCCGCCATACATTAGTTTCTCCGCATAACGACTTACTAAGTTCTATTCATGAGAATGAACAGTATGGCTTAGGTGTTACCAAGTATTTAATGAAGCACAAAGTAAAAGTTCAGGGAAATGTGTTTTATAACCGTGAGCGTAACTTAAAGACCAATAAAGACTTAAATAAATATTGGTTTGGTGTTATTCAATTAGAATTAGGGATTTAACATTAACTTAACACGGATTCCGTTATTAAAAAATAGATTTGTAACCATAAAATTGATATTATGTTTGGATTAACTACAGGCCTGGCCATTTTACTTATTCTTTGTTTGCTCTTAGCTTGCTTTTTCGAATTCATTAACGGTTTTCACGATACAGCCAACGCGGTTGCAACCGTTATTTATACCAACTCCATGAAGCCAACTGTAGCTGTTGTATACAGTGGTATCTTAAACTTCGTTGGTGTTTTATTTGGTGGTATCGCCGTAGCCATGGGAATTGTAAACTTGTTGCCAATGGATGTGCTGGTTGATGCAAATCCTTATCACGGCATCGCTTTAGTATTGGCATTATTAGTGAGTGCCATCATCTGGAATTTTGGAACCTGGTATTATGGTATTCCTTCTTCCAGCTCTCACACTTTAATTGGCGCTATCTTAGGTATTGGTATTGCATTTTATTTTTTACCGGGCGAAGTTGGCGGTACTGCCGTTAACTGGGACAAAGCTAAAGATACAGGTTTAGCATTATTATTGTCTCCGCTTATCGGTTTCTCATTAGCTATTATCATGATGTTCATTTTTAAACGTTTCATTAAAAATGAAATCATTTACAAAGAACCAATCCCGGGAAAAAAACCTCCTATCTGGATCAGAATGTTATTATGGTTGACTTGCGGTACAGTAAGTTTCTTCCACGGACAGAACGACGGACAAAAAGGTGTAGGTTTAATCATGATGATTTTAATAGCGATTCTTCCGGGCTATTTCGCGGTAGATAAATCCATCAACTTACAAAGCATCCATGGTAATATGGATAAGATTGAATTACTGATGAAAAAAGCAGACACAACCGCTTTAGCAGCTAAAGAAAAGAAAATGTTTGCCGATGTAATGAAACACAGCATTCACTTTCACGAATCAACCAATGGTAAATTTTCTTCGGAAGAAATTGCAGTAACTGAACGTTTCAGTTTACGTAAAGATGTAGTGAAAGTAACTAAGAACACCGAAAAATTAATTAAAGGCGGTAACTTAACTTTAAGTGCCAACGATATTAAAGATCTAAACAAAGAACTTAAGTCTTCGAAAAAATTAATTGAATACGCACCATCTTGGGTAATTATTTTAATTTCCATTTCTTTAGGATTAGGAACAATGATTGGTTGGAAACGTATTGTAAAAACTGTTGGAGAAAAAATTGGTAAACAACACATGAGCTATGCGCAAGGTGCAAGCGCTGAAATGGTTGCTTCCATGGGAATTGGTATGGCATCAGCTTACGGATTACCGGTTTCTACTACACATATGTTGTCTTCAGGTATTGCCGGTTCAATGGTGGCAAAGAAAGGTTTGAAAAACTTACAAAAGAATACTATTAAAACAATTGCTTTAGCTTGGTTATTAACCTTACCGGTAACAATTATTTTATCAGGCGGATTGTTCTTATTATTCCGTGCTTTATTAGGTTAATAAAATAGTTCTATGATTGAAGAACCCCGCTTTAGGCGGGGTTTTTTATGCTTGACATTCTTCTTTTCATTCATTACATTTATTTTTATAAATCGTATTTATGGAATCATTAAAAATGTCAGTAACGCTTCCGGTTAAAGCCGATAAGTTATACAAAGCTTGGTTAACCAGTAAAGAACATGCAGCCTTCACAGGAGGTGCCGCAAAAATTTCATCCAAAGTAGGAGGAAAATTTACTGCCTGGGATGGATACATCAGCGGGAAAAACACAGAGTTAAAAGCCAATAAAAAAATTGTACAAACATGGCGTACCTCCGAGTTTCCGGAGGATGCTCCTGATTCCATTCTTGAAATTGATTTCGAAGAAAAAAACGGGAAAACCAAATTGAATTTATACCATTATAATTTACAAAAAGGCGACGCAAAAAAATACCGCGACGGCTGGCGCGATTATTATTTTGAACCCATGAAACAGTATTTTGGAGAATGAGACATTTACTTTGCATATTGATTCTAATAATTACTGATTCTGTTGGAGCACAATCAAAGAATGTCTGTGTACCAATAGTAGTTAACGATAGTCTTTTTAATGTTAATACGGTTAGCTATCACAGTTATGCTGAAAGAAATGGAAGTTTCTCAAAAAGTCGTAACGATGGAAATATCGTAAACATTGACAGTGTTTTTAAAATTAAAAATGGATGCTTACAGTTCGGATTAATGTTTTCAAAAGCCAGTGTTCAATCACATCAATTCACCTTTGTTACAGATAATAAACTTAAAAGCGATTCAGGAAAAAAATATTATCATCTTAAAATTATTGTGAATAAAGACAATGAAACGGCAGCAATTGATGCAAGGGTTTTTAATTTAAATTTGAGCTGCTTTGACTCACTTAATGTGGCTCCACTTTATATGAAGATTAATAATATTCCTCAACTCATAAAACTCAATGAGTGATGAATAAATATCCTTCTTTATTCCTGCTTTTAGTTAAAATAATTTTTGTCTCAGCGCAAAACAAAACCTGTG
>CAYQDP010000248.1:0-4775 GCA_964416235.1 uncultured Flavobacteriaceae bacterium
CTGTAACTGTAACTGTATAATTACCATTCATTGAGGTTAAAGCAGATGGAATGTTAGGATTTTGCGTAGTTGAGGTGAATCCACCCGGACCACTCCATGCATAAGCAGTACCGCCGGTTGCTGTTAATCCGATTACTGTGTTTTCACAAGTTGTAGGATTGTTTACAACTGGAGTAGGCAATGGATTAACAACAACGTTTGTTGCTGCAATATTAGTACAACCATTTGCGTCCGTAACCGCAACAGAATAAGAACCTGCATTAGTTACTAATATGTTTGTTACTGTTGGATTTTGATTATTAGAAACAAATCCACCCGGACCACTCCATGTATAAGTGCTAAATGCACCAACATTTAACTGAATAGTTCCGCCTACACAATATGCACCAGTATTAGTTGGTGCAGGAACTGGTAATGCGTTTACTACCACTGTTGTAGTCGCTGCTGCGGTACAAGTACCAACAGTTACTGTCACGTTGTAAACCCCGGCCATACCGGTAGTTGAGGCAGGAATTGTTGGATTTTGTAATGCTGAGGTAAATCCGCCCGGGCCACTCCAGTTATAAGAAGCACCTGCAGGTGTGTTTAATTGGATAGTTGTACCCGCACAATAAGGCCCTGTATTATTTGCACTTGTAGTAGGGCTGAGAACCGTTACACTAACAGTTCCTGTATTAGTACAACCAAGAGATGTTACAGTTACCGTGTATACCCCTGCATTAACTGCCGCGGCAGACGCAATACTAGGGTTTTGTAGAGCTGAAGTAAATCCGTTAGGACCACTCCATGCATATCCTGTTCCTCCGGTTGCGGTTAAATTAATTGCGGTACTTAAACAAACCGGACTATTACTTCCGACAATTGGATTAGGAGTTGGATTAACTACAACTGAAGTAGTTGATGAGTTAACACATCCATTAGCATCAGCCACAGTAACGGTATAAGTTCCACTATTAGTAACCGAAGCACTGGCAACTGTAGGGTTCTGAGAAGTTGAACTAAATGCACTTGGTCCTGTCCATGTATATGTAGTAAATGCACCAACATTTAATTGAATTGTATTACCTGGACAATATGGACCCGTATTAGCAGCTGCAGGTGTAGGTAATGGATTTACAACAACGTTTGTAGTAGCGGTTGATTTACAGCCACTGGTTGTTGTTGAAACCGTATAAACACCAGACATGGCTGTTGTAGAGTTTAAAATCGTAGGATTTTGAACATTTGAAGTAAATGCATTTGGTCCGGTCCAAGTATAAGTCGTAGCAGCCGGTGTATTTAATTGAATTGTAGCACCCGCACAATAAGGCCCTGTATTAGCAGCAGTAGTAGTAGGGGTAGTAACCGTTACGTTAACAGTTGCTGTATTTTTACATCCAGCTGCACTGGAAACAGTAACAGTATAAACACCGGCATTAGCTGCAGAAACGTTTGTTATGGATGGATTCTGAGTTGTAGAAGTAAATCCACCCGGACCGCTCCACGTATACGTTGTACCTCCTGATGAGGTAAAGCTTAAAGTGTTACCTGCACATACAGGACTATTACTACCTATTATAGGATTAGGCAAAGGATTAACCACAACGTTAGTTGTTCCGGTTGCTTTACAACTTCCAATTGACATTGTAACAGTGTAAACACCAGCATTAGCTGTTGTAGCAGTTGCTACAGTCGGGTTAGAAATATTTGCAGTAAACGCTGAAGGACCTGTCCATGTGAATGTAGGAACGATTGTTCCACTACCTACGGCGTTTAGTTGAATAGTTTGTCCAACACAATAAGGACCAGTATTAGATACTGTAGGTGTAGTTGGAGAAATAATTTGCACGTTAGTTTGCACACTTTGAGATGGGCATCCTGAGAAGCCATACCAGAAAACATAATTACCAGCCTGTGTTGTTGAAGTAATTGCAATAGTTGGTGAGGCTATATTGTAACCACCATAGTAATATGGGGTAGGTCTATACCAATAGAAGAAGGTTGCTCCGGCCGGAGGTGTAGCAGTTAATGTTAAAGTTTGACCAATACAAACAGGGCCTGAGTTAGAAATGGTTGGTGTTGGAACAACACCCATTGATAAGTTAACTGTTTTTGTAGTAATACATCCAAAGTTGTTTACCGTTAATGTATACACACCGTTATTTACAGCCTGCCAGTTTGTAACCGTAGCATTTAAACCAACACCTGTCCAGCCATTCGGTCCAGCCCATGATAAAGTACCAGGCCCACCGGCACCTACAAGAGAGCCTGTTGCACCTGCACACGGAGGAGCAGTAGCGCTTAAAATAGATGCTGTAGGCGCTGCATTAACTAAAACTAAGGATTGTGTAGATGAAACACAACCTGCATTATTGATTGTATGAACAACGGTATATGTTCCTGCCGCTGTAAAGTTAACGGGGCCATAAGGACTTCCTGTTCCCGGGGCAGGAGCACCTGCAGCGGGTGAGAATGACCATGAATGTGTTCCTGCAGCTACTGTTGGATTAAACGTAAACGCATTACCCTGTAAACACTGCGTGAATGATGGTGCGGCAGTAAATGCAGGTGAAGGTCCAGGTGGAGTAGTAATTACCATCGTAAAAGTTGCCGGACAATTCTGTGGGTTCGTGACCGTTTGATGTATTGTGAATGTTGTACTTGGCGGGAAATTGACGACGGAAGTTGGTGATGTGGTTGTAAATGATGAAGGAGCACCCGGACCAACAAATGAATATGTTTGTACGGATGGAGCGGCAGTTCCTGTATTGGTTATAGTATAGGTTGTACAACTATTCGTGACCGAAAACCCGGCTGTTGGGAAAGTTCCAAATTGCAAGTTCACTGTTTTTGTTATTGGTGTACAAATACCAGGAGGTGTCATGGTTAATGTATAGTTACCGGCCATAGTTGTTGTAACCGTTTGATTAGGATTATTTGTTATACCACTACCTGCCGGTCCATTCCAGAGGTAAGGCCCGAGTCCGGGAGGTGCGACCATGGTTCCTGTACTGACCCCACATGCGGCAACTGAAACCATTGCAGATCCTGCAGGGAACTGAATATTGTTAACTGTTACAGTCATTGGTAAGCATTGGAAATCGAAGAATGCGTAACCATAATGTGCCCATCCATCACAGTCACCTACAGTTACTTTAATTGTAACACAAGAGCCTAAGTAAGGAGAAAGATCAATCGCTTTAATAATCCAGTTCGGTGTATATGAAATAAAACCGCTTGTAGTCCAGCCTGTAGCACTCACAGTAGCACATGATGGACCCGGAGGAGTAATACTTACCTGAGGACAAGCTAAAATATTATTCATGCAATCTAACAACTCAACGCGTATATAAGGTTGATCACAGCATGCGTGACCTGAGCCATCCATTGCGGCTTTATAAGCAAATTGAAATAAAGCATTAGTTGGTGTAACTGGGAAAGTTTGTTGAATACGCACAACCTCACCTTTCATAGTAAGGTTATCGTTCATTTGAATAACTTTTGTTCCTCCGAAAGGAGACGTAGGAATTACACCTAAAGGAGCAGGCGCTGTCCAAGGAGTAGTTCTTATCCAGGCGTCAGTACTTCCAGCATTCGGGCAACAACCGGATTGTGTACAAGAACCATTTAATCCTGAGTTTTGTCCCCATGACGCTTGCCATCCTAATAAACTAGTACCAATGGTACCAACACTTGTAGTTGATGTGGAGGATGGTGAAGATTCAAAATCTTCATTCACGCAAGGGGCCGCATTAATTACCGGATTACTTCCCTTTGCGTTTCCGCCTGGACCTGTGTAATAACCGTATTTTTTATTGATGAAATCACGTTTCATGCTATACATGATAACGTAATATTCGGAACCTACCATTCCTCTGCTTAACGCTTCTTGTTTTGCAACTTCTTCATCAAAACCTTTTAATGAATCCGCAGGGAAAACATAAGTTAAATACTTAAATGGCGCTTGTGCCATTGATAGATTTGTAAAAAAAACAAGTGCTAATGCACTAAAGAAAAATTTTGTGATTTTATTTTTCATGAATTGATAGTTGTTAGTTATCGTAAATGTATTCTTACGATTGACTTTTGTCAATTTATCTACTCATTAAAAGAAACCATTCACTAACTAAAATGAGATTCTTAAAAAACGCGATAATTTTATAACGTATTAATATTCAATTATATAAAATTGTTAAACAAAATGAAATTTTCATAAATAATTGAAAAACAACAATTTAGTCTTAGTCTGTTACTAAATCAAATTAGTCTTTTTAAAATGATTTTAAGTAGATAAAAAAAGCCAATCAATCGATTGGCTTTAAATTGAAAAAATACTGGAATTATTTTATTAGAGTAACATGTCCTTTTAGCTCGTGCGCTTTGCCAAATACATCTTTGGCATTAATCAGCCACGTGTAAGTACCCTCCATTAATATGCCGTATTTCACATCGTTTTTCGACTGGCGTGTTCCGTTCCAGCCCTCTTCAAAAGTTTTTGTTCCAAATATTTTTTCTCCCCAACGATCAAAAATTTGCAACTCATAATCTACAATGCCAAATCCTTTTGGTTGGAAAATATCATTCAGTCCATCATTGTTAGGTGTAAATGCATTCGGAACATAAATTCCAAAATCCTCACCCACCACTAATGGTCTAACTAAAGTGTCTGTACATCCAGCGTCATTTTTTACAACTAACGCAACAGCATATGTTCCTGGTTCGGTATACATATAAGTTGGGTTTTGCATATTGGAAGTCGCACTTGCATTATTCATGAAGAACCAATTCCAGCTCAC
>CAYQDP010000249.1:0-4739 GCA_964416235.1 uncultured Flavobacteriaceae bacterium
TACAAATCTGTTATTCATAAAATTAATTCTTAATACCGTGGAAAATTTCAATACCAAAGAATTGATCGCCGTTTTATTAAAAAACAAGACTGCTATCCTAGTAGTTACCATTCTTGCGATTGTTGCATCGGTAGCCGCTTCATTTATCATTAAACCTAAGTTTAAATCCACCGCGGTTGTATTCCCTGTGAACTTAAGTCCGAGTTCGGAAGAATCAAACACTGAACAGTTACTTCAATATTTTAATTCGGAAGAAGTAAAAAACCGTGTGGCTAAAAATTTCGATTTGTATAAACATTACGACATCGATCCTAATTATAAAGAAGCGAAGAGCTTGTTTGATTTTTATTTCAAGTCAAACGTTAGTATCAGTCCTACACTTTATGAATCCATTGAAATAACAGTGCGAGATGAATCCCCTGAAATGGCGCAAAAGGTTGCTCAGGGAATGATTGATGAGACTAATAAATTTATCATGGAACTTAAACGTGAACGTTTAGGTGAATATATTAAAAACTCGCAAAAAGCTATATCGCGAGAAAGTAAAAACATTGACTCTATCAATTATCAGATTAATGAATTAAGAAGTAAATATGACATTATAGATATAGAAGCACAGTCTAAATATTTAAGCAAAAAGCTTTACAGTGATAAATCATTATCAGAATCACAAAAAACAACTTACGAAGGTATTAAAACTAAAAATGTTGAAATAAATAAACTTTGGTCAGTTTACACAGGACAAGCCAAAACAATTACCGATTTCATTGATCAATACGACCGTTATTTATTTGATTACAATAGTGAAATTAGTTTCACAAACATCGTATCCAAACCTAACTTGCCGGATAAAAAATATTTTCCTGTAAGATGGATTATTGTTACAATTTCTACTCTATCGGCATTTGCGTTAGCATGCCTATATTTTATTTTAACCAACAAGTCCGTTCGCAGAGTTGATTAAGCTGAATAAAATAACCGTATTCTACGCGCTTATTTTAACCTACATACTTGGGAACAGTTATGTATTGCTTTTTAAGCGCGATTTATTTTACGCGTTTAATTTATTACCGCTTGCCATTCTGATTTTTTATTGGGCAATCTTTAATATTGAACGCGTTGTTTATCTTATGGTATTTTGCACACCACTGGCTGTTACTTTAAAAAACCTTGGATTAACAGAAGGCATCGACCTTAGTTTGCCAACCGAACCTTTAATGGCAGGATTAATGGTGATTTATTTGCTTAATGAGTTAATGTACAAAATCACTCCCAGAAATATTTTAAAGCATCCTATCACCATCTTAATATTTATTCAACTATTGTGGATGTTTATTACTACGCTAAGCAGCGTAGATTTTACGGTTTCCCTTAAGTATTTAATCGCTCGAATGTGGTTTGTGTTTAGCTGCTACTTTGTAGGCACTCAATTACTCAAAAACAGAAATAGTATTAAACCGTTCATTCTCGCTTATGCGATTCCATTAGCGATTGTATGTCTAATTACCATTTACCAGCATGCTGCTTTTAACTTCGATGATAAAATTGCTGACTGGATTGTATCACCGTTTTATAACGACCATACTGCATATGGTGCCGCTTTAGCAATGTACATTCCCGTTATCATTGCAATGCTTTTCCAAACCAACACCAGTAACTTAATGCGATTGCTTTATGTGACACTGATAAGCATTTTTGTGATGGCAATTATTTTATCTTTTGCTCGTGCCGGTTGGTTAAGTTTAGTAGCTGCAGCAGGCGTTTTTGCAACCTTAATGCTTCGTATAAAATTCAGAACACTTTTGCTAACTACAGTTACACTAACAGTATTATTCTTTTCCTTTCAGGAAGAGATTTTCATAGCCTTAGGTAGAAATAACACTGACTCGGAAGGTGATCTTTCCAAAAACATTTCATCGATGACAAACATTTCGACTGATGCCTCAAACCTTGAACGTATCAACCGTTGGAGTTGCGCCATTCGAATGTTTTACGAAAAACCTTATTTCGGATGGGGCCCCGGAACTTATATGTTTAATTATGCTCCTTATCAAAAAAGCAGTGAGCGTACAATCATCAGTACTAACTTTGGAACAAACGGAAATGCACACAGTGAGTATTTAGGTCCTTTAACCGAACAAGGCGTGCTCGGATTATTAATTGTGGTGAGCATGCTGTTTGCTACTATGTTTATGGGCTATCGTTTAGTATACACTGTAAAGGATAAAAACATAAAAGCAATTACCATTGGCGTTTTTCTGGGAATCTTCACCTACTTTGTGCACGGGTTTCTAAACAACTTCCTCGACACCGATAAATTATCCGTGCCTTTCTGGGGCTTTATGGCTATTTTAGTTTGTATTGATGTCTATCACCGAAATGGTGAGCATACCGGAAGCAACAATTAGACTAACCACATTTAATAGTTAGCAAGGCAATATCGTCGACAAATAAATTTTCGCCTTTAAACTCTTCCGCATAATACATCACCGTATCATTAATAAATGAAGGATCTGATTTGAGATTTTTACTTATTAATTTCTGCACACTGGTTTCTGTTAAGTAATCGCCGGCATCATTTAAGGTATCGGTGAGTCCGTCTGTGAAACAAAACAAAGTATATGCTTGAGGAATGTCTAAAATCTCAACTTCAATTTGCGGAATTGTTTCACTTATCCCTAACAAAGTGCATCCCTTAGCCAAGTTTGAAACTCTACCTGAGTTAAACAACATCGGTGGATTATGACCCGCATTAATATAAGTGAGCTGTTTACTCTTTGTGTTTATTTTCCCCAAAAACATGGAGACAAATTTTTCTCCCTTCGCGTTATGCCAAACCCTCTTATTCAATTCAATAATTATATCCTTTAAGTTGTGTGTGTAATTCACCAAACTATGAAAGGTTGCCTGAATATTACTCATCAATAAAGCTGCTGCAATTCCTTTACCAGATACATCTGCTACACAGAACATAAATTCATGTAGGTTTAATTGAATGAAGTCGTAATAATCGCCACTCACCTGTTGATGTGGAATGTATTTAGCGGCCGCTTTTAAAGACTCTGTATTAGGTAATTTATCCGGAAACAACATTTGCTGCATCGTTTGGGCTAACTCCAATTCCTTTTGAATCTGTGCACGCTGAATAGTTTGCCGATACAGCTTTTTATTTTCAATAGATACAACAATAATATTGGTGAGTGTTTGAATGTAGGGCAAATGTTTTATGGCTGCACTCAACTCGAGCTTTTGCTCATTCACATCTCCTAGCAAAACATAAGCCAACGGAATTTGCTTATGATAAACCGGGATCACAATTTCAAAACTCTTACTTAAGTTCCCTTTTGTAAAACTGATAGACTCAATTTCTTTGATTTCGAGTAACTCGTTTTCAAACTTGATGTGATTAAACTCTTTACTGATACCATACTTTAGAATACAAGTCCACTCTTTATCAAAACTAAAAAGGACAAGTTTCCCTACCTTGAGTCGGTTCTCTAAGATATCCTGGTAAAGATCGAGTAACTGAGAAGTAGAAAGATTGTTATTGATGGCCTTTGTGATTTCCAACAGTGCATTAAGTTTTAAATCCTTAACGGTTTTTGAAGTGCTGGAAATATGAATTTTTTTATTGGCCAATAGCTTAAATTAAATAAACTGCTTCATTTCCCTTTTTAGAAAAATCAGCTTCAATATGTTCTTGCAAAGTAGTTGATAAGGACATACCCACAAAATCAGCTTTAACAGGATAACGTGTGTGACTGCGATCAACCAATACCAAAACATTTAATCTTTTAACTGAAGAATTTAAAAAAGGTTTTACCGCGTACATTACGGTTTTACCACTATTTAAAACATCATCCACAATAATGACCGGTTTATTTGCATAATCCTTTTCTGAGAAATCCACTTTAGGTTCGGCTGTCCATGGTTGATTCTTATCTAACTTAATTTTTGACAACTTTACCTTGATAGAAGAAATCTTTGTAAGTATTTCCTGTAAACGTTGCGCTACTTTATAGCCGTTACCCTCAATACCAACCAACAGAATTTCTTTTTCTCCGTAATTTTTTTCATATACCTCATAAGCCATTCGGTTAAGCTTACGGCTGATTTGAGTATGATCTAATATTTTTGTTTTAGCCATTAATGCTTTTTTACAAATTCTTTAATTTTTTGCTTTACCTTGTCATTCGGTTCAACTAACGGTAAGCGAACATAGGTTTCGGCGATTTTCATAGCATTTAACGCACATTTTATTCCGCCCGGATTTCCATCAGCAAACAACAAATCTGTAAAGTCCATTAATTTATAATGCAATTTACGTGCAGTATCCAAATCATCATTTAAAGCAGCGCGAACCATATCAGAAAAATCTTTAGGATATGCATTAGCCACAACTGATATCACACCGTCTCCACCACAAGTAATGATAGGCAACGTTAAATTATCATCACCACTAATTACTAAAAAATTCTTCGGACGACCATTAATAATCTGCATACACTGCGCCAGATTTCCTGATGCTTCTTTGATAGCAACAATATTTTTAAAATCTTTCGCTAAACGCAAAGTGGTGTCTGCCGAAATATTAGAAGAAGTTCTTCCCGGAACATTATAAAGAATGATTGGTAATTTGCTTGCTTTAGAAATAGCTTTATAATGCTGATAAATTCCTTCCTGAGAAGGTTTATTGTAATAAGGAGAAACTGATAAAATCGCTGAGAATTTTTTTGAAT
>CAYQDP010000250.1:0-4723 GCA_964416235.1 uncultured Flavobacteriaceae bacterium
AGGGTTATAAACACCTAATTTTTCAATAAATTTTCCGTCACGTGGTGCACGACCATCCGCAACTACAACGTGAAAAAAGGCTGCATCCTTTTTACCATGTCTCTGTAGTCTAATCTTTACTGCCATTTTGTTTATTTTTTAATTGGGTCGCAAATATCGGAACTTTTTATGGTTTCACAAAAAATAAATTGCGCCTATTTTTATTGGTATTTTTTTATAACTTTGCGTCTTTAAAAACCTAAAAATATGCAAGTTAAAGAAAGAGGCATCATTTTAATCCCTATCGATTTTTCAGAACAATCAGTGTTCGCTATCAAACAATCTTATAACCTTGCCAAATATACTCACTCAAAAATAGTTTTATTGCACGTTTACGATAAAGCCGGGCAAGAACGCTATGAAGACCTTACTAAACTTTGTAAACAAACAGAAGCTGAGAGCGGCCTTGTACCTATCGAGTTTATGAATGTTAAAGGTGATATTTATGAGGAAACTGATCGTGTGGCTGAAGAAATTGGTGCTACTTTAATTATCATGGGTATCGAGAGTCACATGAAGTTTAAAGATATTTTTGGCGGCAGCGCATCTAAGTTAATTCGTAAAGCACCATGTCCGGTAATTACAATCCGTGGCCGCGAACACCGCGATGGTTGCGAAAACATTTTATTACCTCTTGATTTATCACGTCAATCACGCGAAAAAGTTGATATTGCAGTTCAATTCGCAAAATATTTCGGGGCTTCTATCCGTGTACTTTCAGTATTTAGTCCTTCTGATGCTGCTTACGAAAATCAATTATTAGCGTATTCACACCAGGTAAAACAATTTATTAAGAGCAAGGGCATTTCCTGTACTAATAAATCAATTGCAAGTGATCACGTTGCTGAAACTGTTGTTGATTACGCTAACAAAATCGAATCTGACTTAATCATGATTATGAATAAGCCTGAATTAAGCGTGAAAGAATTTTTTGGCGGTACTGAAGCGCAACATATTGTTGATATCAGCAATATTCCTGTTATGACAGTGAATCCAATGAAGCGCGAAAGCATGAACCATTTTGGTACAGGTTTCTAAAAACTGAATCTTATTTTTTTCCGAAGGTCGGCATTTGTACACCCAGAGTTGCCGTTAATTGATACGCAAAGAAATGATGTGTTGCTCTTCCATTGCCCTTTCCTAAAACAAGCGCGTTAACATAATGGGCAAAGCTTGCTTTCCCTACAAATTCAAAAAAACCATACTTAAAAAACTCTGTTCTTAATCCGGTTTCTGCTCCTGCTAACCAACCTGCAATATGGAAATCGTTATTTAATCGTTCACCGAAAAGAGTAACATCTGTACGAGGAATAACACACCCTACTCCGCCTTTAATTACCCATCCCATATTAAATAACGGAGTTGGATTTACAAGCTTCCAGCGTTTAACAATATTAAAAAGCAAAAAATTAGCGCCATCGGAATGTTCAAAATGCAAAAAAGTCTTCGGGTCAATTAGTGTATCCTGATCAACGTAAGTGCCATTAATATCACCCTTTACATGAAGACGCTGATAATCTTTCATGATGTATTTTGTATGATCGTAATTAATTTCAATTGCTAAATCGGATTTGTTGTTGAAGTAATAACCCAGGCGATAAGCATATTGAGGTACCGTAAAATTTATAATATCAGGTATTTTATCGAAATCGGGACGATCCTTTGCTTCTGCGTCGTAAACTGTAAAATCATAATTGTGATTATAGCCTGTTTCACGATGGTAAGTGTTTGAACGGTCAACAAAACGAATATCGCTTTTAGAGAACCATACACGGGTATACCCTGCCGATAAATAAAGCGTGCCCTTTTTCTTTGTGCTGATTTTTATAGAATCGTTTTGCGAGAATAAATTACTTATTACTGCAAAGACCAAAATTAAACTTAAGCGCATTTACTGAATAATTTGGGCGCTAAGGTAACGATTATTTTCTTTTACATTAATGATAATACTCATATAAGGCTTATGCAAAAAAGGCAAACTCATTTCAGGCCATTCAATTAAACAATAATGTTTGCTATCAACATACTCTTCAAAACCCAAATCCATGAGTTCATCCGCTGATTTCAATCTGTATAAGTCGAAATGAAAGATTTTACCGGATGGAAACTGATACTCATTAACAATAGAATAAGTAGGACTACTGAAATTATCCTGAGAACCTAACTCATTGCACAATTGTTTTATAAATGTGGTCTTACCTGCTCCCATTTCAGCTTCAAAAGCAAAAACTTTTATCTCACCCGCAAAACTCAATAATTGCTGAGTTGCTTTCGGTAATTGATCAAGTTCACTGATATTTATTTCAAGCTTTTTCACTAGCGTGGTGAAAGGGTAATAAACGGAATAATCATTTCTTCTAAACTAATACCCCCGTGTTGAAACGTGTTGCGATAATAGTTAACATAGTGATTAAAATTATTAGGGTATGCAAAAAAACGATCTTCTTTTGCGAAAATAAAACGTGAACTCGGATGCAATTTCGGCAAGAAAGCGTCACTCGGATTTTTGATTTCAAAAACTTCCTTCGCGTTATAATCTAATGCCTTTCCCTGTTTGTAACGTAAATTAGTATTCACATTTTTATCCCCCAATACTTTTGTAGGCTCTTTTACATGAACTGTTCCGTGGTCGGTTGTAATTACAATCTTTACCTTTTTTGCTGCCAATTGTTTTATCATATCTAATAAAGGCGAATGCTCGAACCACGACATGGTAATGCTTCTATATGCCGGTTCATCGTCGGCTAACTCGCGTATAACCTCCATTTCTGTACGAGCATGACTGAGCATGTCCACAAAATTATACACAATCACATTCAGTTTATTTTGTAGAAGGTTATTAATGCTCTCTGCTAATTTTTTCCCGCCTGCGTAATTCGTTACTTTATTATAAGACATTTTTACGTCTTTACCTAAACGCTTCAGTTGTGCTTGCAAAAAATCTTCTTCGTGCATATTCTTTCCTCCCTCATCTTCGTCATTCAACCACCAATCCGGGTGACGTTTCTCCATTTCACTTGGCATTAAACCGCTGAATAAAGCATTACGCGCATATTGAGTAGCTGTTGGTAAAATACTGATGTATAAATCTTCATTATCTACCTTGTAATAATCTTGAATTACAGGCTGAATGATTTTCCATTGATCATAACGTAAGTTATCAATCACGATTAAAAAAACACTTTCATTCTTATCTAACTCCGGAATAAATTTATTTTTAATGAGTGTATGACTCATAGTTGGCGGATTAGCGTCCTTGCCATTCAGCCAATTCACATAATTCTTTTCAACGAACTTAAAAAACTGAGTATTGGCATCGGCCTTTTGCATCTTTAAAACATCCAACATTCCCTTATCCTGCGCTTTATCCATCTCTAATTCCCAGTATACAATTTTCTTAAATACTTCCACCCATTCGCTCCACTTCAAATTATCGCTTAAAGTCATTCCAATTTGTCCGAATTCCTTTCTATACTCGGTATTTGTTTTTTCAGAAACCAAACGTTTGTTATCTAATGTTTTCTTTAGAGAAAGAATAATTTGATTTGGATTTACAGGTTTAATCAGATAATCTGCAATTTTTCCGCCGATGGCATCATCCATGATATGCTCTTCTTCACTTTTTGTAATCATTATCACAGGCAAATCAGCGCGGAGTTGTTTAATTTTTGTAAGCGTTTCCAATCCACTTAAACCGGGCATATTTTCATCCAATAAAACAGCATTAATGTTTCTGTTTTCTTTTACAATATCCAGAGCTTCATCACCACTCACGGCAGTAATTACATCATAACCTTTATTATTCAAAAATAAAATATGCGGCTTTAATAGCTCCATTTCGTCATCTGCCCAAAGAATTGTGTTTTTTTCCATAAACGTTTTATATCTTTACAATATACGCAGTAAAGGTAAAATTATTGCAGACAATTAAGATTTTTTAGCATTGATGCCAAACATAAAAAGCAAAATAATTAACGACCCTATTTATGGTTTTGTAACCATACATGATGAATTAATTTACGCCCTTATCAATCACCCTTATTTCCAACGCTTACGACGCATAAAACAATTGGGACTTACTAATTTAGTTTATCCCGGAGCATTACACACACGTTTTCATCATGCCATCGGTGCGATGTACCTAATGAGTGAAGCTTTGCAAGTTTTAAAAAGTAAAGATGTAAAAATAACCGATGAAGAAACCCGCGCAGCGCTAATTGCCATTTTGCTTCATGATATCGGACATGGTCCATTTTCGCATGCATTAGAACACAGTATTGTAAAGGAAATCCATCATGAAGATGTTTCTTCCCTTATCATGGATAATTTGAATAAGGAATTTAAGGGGAAACTTTCTTTAGCAATTAAAATATTCAATAATCAGTATAATAAACCATTTCTTCATGAGTTAGTGAGCTCTCAATTAGACATGGACCGACTGGATTACTTGAAGCGTGATAGTTTTTTTACAGGGGTGAGCGAAGGTGTTATTAGTAGTGAGCGCATTATTAAAATGTTGAATGTGGTGGATGATAAATTAGTTGTTGAAGCTAAAGGAATTTACAGTATTGAGAAATTTTTAATTGCCCGCCGCTTAATGTATTGGCAAGTTTACTTGCATAAAACGGTTTTAAGCGCCGAAAATTTATTGGTAAATATTTTAAGACGTGCCAAAGAATTAAGC
>CAYQDP010000251.1:0-4710 GCA_964416235.1 uncultured Flavobacteriaceae bacterium
TAAGTAATGCCAGGTCAACAGAACCATCATCCCGGTTTTTGGTTGACCGTTCCAAAGCCTCTAACTGATCAATCAAAATATTCTTACTGTCGTAAAGCAGACGGCCAATTAATGTGCTTTTGCCATCGTCCACACTGCCTGCTGTTATAAATCGTAATAAATCCATGTTTTCTAAAGTTGCTGTCAAAAATATCCGTCTTTTTTTCTGTCCTCCATTGCCGCCTCAGTCACTTTGTCATCAATACGGGTTTCGCCTCTTTCACTTATCCTGGTTGCGATAATTTCATTAACCACTTCGTCGAGTGTTTTTGCGTACGATTCCACAGCGGCAGTGCAAGTCATATCTCCCACTGTCCTGTAGCGAACACTTTTTACCGACACAGCATCATCTGCTGATGGCCTTACGTATTCACTGGTGGCAATCAACTGACCCTCATGTTCTATAACTTCCCTTTCGTGGGCAAAATAGATGGATGGCAGCGGAATTTTTTCGCTGCGAATATAGTTCCAGATATCCAGTTCTGTCCAGTTGCTAATCGGGAAAACCCGGACATTTTCCCCTTTATGTATCCTGCCGTTGTAAATATTCCACAACTCCGGCCTTTGCAGTTTGGGATTCCATTGACCGAATTCATCTCTTACAGAAAAAATCCTTTCTTTCGCCCTTGCCTTCTCTTCATCCCGGCGACCACCACCAATACAAGCATCAAATTCAAATTCTTCAATCACATCTAACAACGTATATGTTTGCAAAGCATTCCGGCTTTGAAATTTTCCTTTGGCATCTTGTAACTTTTTTGCTTTAATGGTGTCTTCCACTTTTCTAACAATTAAGTTCTCGCCCAACTTACTTACTAAATTATCTCTATAATCCAGCGCCTCAGGAAAGTTATGACCTGTGTCTACATGCACTAAAGGAAAAGGAAATTTTCCGGGACGAAAAGCTTTTAATGCTAAATGCACTAAGCAAATACTGTCTTTTCCGCCACTGAATAACAAGGCCGGCTTTTCAAATTGTCCGGCCACTTCGCGCAAAATGTAAATCGCTTCCGCTTCTAACTGATCTAAATAATCTTTTTGTGTGCTCATCTTTCTAACTGTGTAATCCGCATTCCTTTTTTGAATTATCTTCCCACCACCATCTTCCTGCCCTGAAATTTTCTCCTTCTTTTATTGCTCGGGTGCAAGGCTGACAACCGATACTGATAAACCCTTTATCATGTAGAGGATTGTATGGAATATTAAATTGTTTAATTACTTTTTTTACATCGTCCATACTCCAATTTAATAACGGATGTATTTTAATAATCTGATTGCTTTCATCCCACTCTACTATCGGCATGTCGTTCCTTCCTTCTGAATGCTCTGCACGAATGCCTGTTATCCAAATTGTTTTCCCCTGCAAAGCTCTCTTCAAAGGTTCTACTTTTCGGATGAAGCAACACTCCTTTCTATTCTCCACACTATCATAAAAACTGAATGGTCCTTTTTTTGTCACCAACTCTTCCACTTTAGCCGTTGCGGGAGAAAATACTTCAATTGGTTTTTTATACCGGTTGAGTGTACTGCTTAAAACCGAATATGTTTCAGGAAATAATCGTCCTGTGTCTAAAGTAAAAACAGAAATATTTAAATCATGAGTAAAAATAAAATGCGTTATCACCTGGTCTTCGTAACTCAAGCTGGTAGAAAACACAATTCTCTCATTATGCAATGCAGAAATGGTTTTGAGAATGTCTTCAGCATTCTTTCCTTTTATTAATTCTTCTATTTCTTTTACTCTGTTCATTTTATATTCGTTTCGACAAGCTCTACAACGATGTGTATTATTTTAATGCTTGTTGAATGTCATTTAAAATATCCTCCTTGTTTTCCAAACCGATGGAGATGCGGATTAATCCCGGTGTAATGCCCACCGATAAACGCTCTTCCTCGCTTAACTTACAATGAGTGGATGAAGCAGGATGCGTTGCAATGCTTCGTGCGTCGCCAAGGTTAGGAGAAATTTTAATCATTTGTAATTTGTCTAAAAACTTCTTCGCTGCTTCGTAGCCGCCTTTTACTGTTATTGTGATTATTCCACCTCCCAATTTCATTTGCTTTTTTGCAATGTGATGATGAGGATGCGATTTTAAAAACGGATAGGATACGTTTTCCAAGGCAGCGTTCTTTTCCAAGGCTTCCGCTACATAAAAAGCGTTCTCGCAATGATGCTCCATGCGAAGAGCCAATGTTTCCAAACTTTTACTTAATACCCAGGCGTTAAATGGACTCAACGATGGCCCGGTTAAACGGCCATATAAATAAATTTCCTTTATCAAATCTGCCTTACCAACAACAACTCCGCCTAACACACGACCTTGTCCGTCCATATATTTTGTGGCAGAATGCACAACCAAATCAGCGCCCCATTTAATGGGCTGTTGCAAATACGGCGAGGCAAAACAATTATCAACGATTAAAAGAACTTTATGCTTTTTTGCTACTGCAGCTACAAATTCCAAATCAATTAATTCGATTGCGGGATTGGTAGGCGTTTCCAGATAAATAAAGCGCGTTTCAGGTTTAATGAGTTTCTCAATATCATTTGGGTGCTTAATATTAAAGTAAGAATGCGAAATGTTAAGCTTAGGAAAATATTTTGTGAATAATGCGTGTGTAGCGCCGAATACAGAAGAACAAGAAACAACATGGTCTCCTGATTTTAGCAAGGCCATAAACGTTGTATAGATTGCAGCCATTCCGGAAGCCATTGCAACGCCGGCTTCAGCACCTTCCAGTAAACAAACCTTATTGACAAACTCACTGTTGTTTGGGTTTGTATAACGCGAATAAATATGCGCATCGGTTTCTTCATTAAAGGCTGCACGCATATCTTCTGCCGTATCAAACACAAAACTACTGGTTAAATAAACCGGAACAGAGTGCTCATTATTTTCACTACGTTCTAACTGTGCACGAATGGCATTGGTTTCAAAGTGTTTCTTTTCCATTTTAATTCACAGTTAATTTATAAGTAATGTTTGATGTTGGTTGCAAAATTTTTGATACCGAACAATATTTATCCATTGATAATTTTACCGCGCGATCCGCTTTATCATAATCTACCTGGCCCTTGATTTTAAAATGCAACACGATGTTTTTCCAAACAGAATGATCTTCTACTTTTTCTTTTTCGCCGTCTACTTCCACCTCAAAAGATTCTATCACCTGCTTTTGCTTTTTTAAAATTAAAATGACATCAATTGAACTACATCCGCCAACAGCGGCTAATAACATTTGCATCGGACGAAATCCTAGATTATTGCCACCAATGTCGGGTGAGCCATCCATCTCTAACACTTCGCCATTTTCGCCACGGGCCTCCATGTGAAAATTATCATTCAATCGTTTAATATTTACTTTCATAGTGCTTTTAAATTAGTTCCATAAAGGTACAAAATCAGAACTCATTTACACCGTTCACCGTCGTATATTTCATAGTATATTTTACGCCGGGATTCAAGTATTTGTAAATACTGTGACTCGCTAAGGCTGCCTCATGAAACCCACAAAGAATAAGCTTTAACTTGTTCTTGTATGTGTTTATATCGCCAATGGCCCAAACACCTTCCACGTTTGTACGATAATCCTCTGTATTCACAATAATGGCATTTTTATCGATCTCTAATCCCCAATTTTCAATAGGGCCGAGTTTCGGACTTAAACCAAATAATGGAATTAGATTATCTACACTCACTATATATTTCTCGCCCGATTTTGCATTTACGATTCCAACTTCCTGCAAATTTTCATTCCCACAAACGTGCGATAAATTACTGTTTAAATGCAGTTTTATTTTTCCTTCCTCCGCCAGTTTTAATACCTTATTTACACTATCCGGTGCTCCGCGGAATGATTCACTGCGATGTACCAGACTCACTTCGCTTGCCACGTTTGATAAAAAAATAGTCCAGTCCAATGCGCTATCACCACCTCCGGCCAAAACAATTTTTTTGTTACGATACGCTTCCGGATCAAGAACCATGTAAGAAACACCTTTGCCGTTTTCAAATTTCTCTAAACCCTCAACTTCCGGCTTACGCGGCTCAAAACAACCTAAACCTCCGGCAATGATAACGGCGCGTGTATTAATCTTAGTTCCCATGTTTGTAGTAAGAATAAAATCACGCTCTGCGATTTTATCAAGCTTTTCAACTCTTTCACCCAAAGTAAAAGTTGGTTTAAAAGGCTCTGCTTGCTTCAATAAATTATCTACCAGCTCTTGAGCTAATACGGTCGGATAACCCGGAATATCATAAATGGGTTTCTTCGGATAAATCTCCGAGAGTTGTCCGCCTGCCTGAGGCAAATAATCTATTAAATGGCAGCGCATTTTTAAAAGTCCTGCTTCAAAGATGGCAAAGAGGCCAACGGGTCCTGCTCCGATAACTGCTATATCTGTTGTAATCATAATTAAAAAAATAAACGTTTTAAACTAACTATTATCACCACTACCCCAACCAATATCATGATGGCTTTGGTAGGAATTTTATTGGCGAGATAAGCGGCAATTGGCGCTGCTATTACTCCTCCTATAATTAATCCGACAATTATATACCAATGGGTTAATCCAATAAGTGTGAAAAATGTAATTGAACTCGCGAGGGAAACAAAAAACTCCGTAAGGTTAGCAGAACCTATGGCATACTTTGCGTTTCTACCACCGGC
>CAYQDP010000252.1:0-4698 GCA_964416235.1 uncultured Flavobacteriaceae bacterium
CCCAAAGAATTTTAGGTAATTTTTATTTAGGAATCGTAAATGAAAAGAGGCCGTCTAAATTATTTAACTCAAAAGAAAAAGCGCTTAATTGGCTAAAATCGCTTTAATTGATTTTAGCTTTAGGACGAAACGCTTCTATTTTCCCGTTTTTGATTTTATCAAAATCTACAGTTAGTGTATCAACATATCTTTTATTGTTGAAGTTTTGATGAATCATCGTTACTTTGTTTTTGTTTGCAGCATAAACGATGGCGGTATGTTTTGGAAAGGACGCAGAGCCATTCGGAAAAATGAATTTCACATTTGTAAATTGTAAAATATCACCGGGCTTTAATCCTTGTTTTTTATAATCTAATTTATCACCGAAATTAAATGGCGCTTCCCATTGCGCATTTGAACTATTTAATGCGGCGTTAGCTAAGTCCCAGCATTCGCCTCGGTCTATTTTTTTACCCATATTCTTTTTGGCAAAATCCAGAACTTTATCGGCAGTCGTTTGACTAAAACCAAAAAGGCTCATGCAAAAAAGAAGTATGAATAAAAGTTTCCGCATTATAAATTTTCAATAAAATAATTACAGATTTTTTCCATTAAGTGGGCGCGATCTTTACCTAATACATTATGCTCGTGACCCGGATAAACATAATAATCCAGCTGCACACCTTTATCTACAGCTTTTTTCTGATACAAGATGGTGTGTTGCCAAACTACTACATTATCCTGAGCGCCATGTATCATTAATAATTTACCTTTCAATTTATCAACGTAATTCAATAAATTATTTTTCTCATAACCTTCTTTATTTTCCTGTGGCGTATCCATATAACGTTCTCCGTACATGATTTCATAGTAACTCCAGTCAATTACCGGTCCGCCTGCTACACCCACTTTAAATATTCCGGCATTACGTGTCATTAAACTGGTAGTTAAAAACCCACCATAGCTCCAGCCATGTACACCTAAACGATTTGCATCAACATAAGGCAGCGATTTTAAATAGTCTATGCCTTTTAATTGATCTTCCATTTCTTTGGTTCCTAACTGACGGAATATAGCCTGTTCAAAATCTTTTCCACGATAAGAAGTACCTCTTCCGTCTAAGGTAAATACAATATATCCTTTTTGCGCCATGTATTGATACCATAGTTCTCCGCCTGCCATCCAGGAATTAGTAACCAACTGTGAGTGCGGACCGTTATATAAATAAACTAACACCGGATATTTTTTCGTGCTGTCAAAATCTACAGGTTTGAAGATGCGGCAATATAAATCAGTTCCTTCGTTGTTTTTAATTGTAAATAAATTCCATTTACCTGTTTTGTAATCTTTCAATGGATTGTCTGCTTTGAATATGTTAACAGCTTTTTTTGATTTCGTATTTACAACATAATATTCACGTGGTGTATAGCAAGAAGTAAAATTATCAATAATGTAATTTCCTTTTTTATCCATTAGCGCACCATGGAAACCGTCGCCGCTGGTTAATCGGTTTAATTTTCCACTGGCTATTTCTACACTGTAGAAATCCTGATTAATTGGTCCTTGCTCGTTAGCGTGGAAGAAAAAGCGCGTGAATTTTTCGTCAAATCCGGAAACGTCTTTTATCTCCCACTTACCTTTTGTTAATTGCTTGATTAATTTTCCATCTATGCTATAAAGATAAGCATGACGGTAACCATCCCTGCGGCTCATCCAGATAAACTGTTTGCCATCTCCAATAAAAAACATAGGATGTAAGGGTTCTGTATATTTTTCATCCTTCTCATTAAAAAGGGATTTTACAAAATCACCACTTGCAACATCATACTCATTAAGCCACATGTCATTTTGTTCGCGGTTCAATAACGCTACATAAATATTTTTTTCATTCGGACTCCAAGCAATATTGGTGTAATATTGATCGCGCGGACCGCCATTTTTAATGTACCAGGTTTTGCCGGTAGAAATTTCATAAATACCAACCGTTACATAATGGCTTTTGTTACCCGCCATTGGGTATTTCATGTTTTTATTCTCGGCAGGGTATGTTGTCCAGTCAATGATAGGGTAATCCGTAACATCTGTTTGGTCCATACGGTAAAAGGCCAGGTAATTCCCTTTTGGACTCCAAAAAGTTCCTTTATGAATACCGAATTCGTCACGGTGTACAGTCTTACCATATACAATGTTGTAAGAGCCGTCGTTTGTTATCTGAACTTCCTTCCCTTTTACATTTATAAACAGATTGTTGTCTTTCGTAAAAGCAAAAGTTTCCTCATTAAATGAGTCATAGGATTCTAAACTTTTATTTTCATTTTTACGAGTCGATTCGCTGATAGTTTTAGAGGAAGTGTTGTAAATAAACTCCGATTTACCGTTACTTATAAAAAGTTCATTCGCGTTTTTCCATTCAATAAAGCCAATTCCTTTTAAGGTGTCTTTACCGGCTGCTTTAAAAAGTTTATTTAATTCACCAGCACTCACTAAATCTGAAATTTTAGCAGAAGCATTATCTCCAATTTTGATTACATTATTATCAATATAACTGAATTTATCGGTACCGGTTACAAATTGCAAATTTTGTAAACGCTTTGGCGCAAGAGCAGAGCGGCCTTTTAAAACTGCATCCTGAATGGTGAGCAACTTATTTTGCGCAAACGTAACATTGAAACTGAGGATTGCGAAAAGCAGAGTAAATGCCTTTTTTATCATAATTTTTAAGTTTAAATTAGAGCATTAAAGGTAAGTATAAAATAGTTATCTCATCCTTGCTAATCGGCTATTTATTTTTCCATTTTATAGCGGTTTTAGCCTATGCATTTCCTGGTAAGGAAGAGCATAAGTTGAAGTTCTATGTCTTTCCGTATATCTATCCTTATTTTCATCAAAGCTGGAGTATGTTTGTTCCGGTTCCCACACAAAATTTTAATGTTTATGTGAAAATTAAGGGAGAAGAGTGGAAAGATATTATTTACGATATCAATACAAAGCATCAGGCAAATAGGTTTGGCGGCAATGAAGCAACCTTACTATCATTGTCGAGTGCTTTACGGTTTTATTCTTCCACAATCATAGAAGAACAATCTAAACTGTTATCAGATGATAATTCGAATTTGAATTTCGAGGTGGTTGAAAGAATTATCAGGAGTTATGTAATGTCGGAAAATAAGAATCGACCGGCAAGCATGGATATAATTATTCGCGTCCGTTATGCAAATACTAAAGTTGATTTTGTGCATTATTATAAGAAAGTCGAATGAATAAAGTAACGACATATTTGTTTGATGAGTACAAAGCAGCACATGAGGCTAAATGGACACAACGTTTACTGGCATTGTTTGTTTTGTATAAATGTGCATATTGGCTCCTTAATTTTTCTTTATTGTTTGGCGAAAATTCATTGGTGTATTACCGACTAGTGGATTTAACCTTTTGGCGCGAGCCTGCATTTTATCTCTATAACTCTTTATCTGTTGGTACATCAACGGTGTTCATAATATTAAGTTGTGTATGCGCGCTATGGATTTTGATTGGAAATAAATGGAAGCGCATTGCTTTTTTAGTATTATGGTTTTGCATTACTAATATTCATAACAAAGTGTACAGTACGTTAACTGGTGGAGACATGTTGTTTCAGCAGTTTTTATTTTTTGCCGCTTTCTTAAGTCCGGGGAATTCAAATGCCGAGTGGGATAAAGCTTTGCATAACACCGGTGTAATTGCATTACGTGTGCAATTGTGTATTGTTTATTTTTATGCCGGCTTTTCCAAATTACTGGATGCAGATTGGATGAATGGAAATGCCGTAAATGACTCTTTAATGGTACATGATTACAGTTTGCCCATATATTATAGTGGTTTAGGTGCGTTAGGTGTATTCCTGAATTATACAGTGCTGGCGTATCAACTTCTATTCTCTATTTTGGTATGGAATCAAAAAATCAAAAAGTGGTTTTTGTTACTTGGTATTCTACAGCATGCATTCATCGGCATAGCCATGGGTTTACCAACTTTTGGGTTGGTAATGATAATTGCATACGCAATTTTCTATGCACCATTTAATCCTAAACAAGAAAGAATTTTTACATCATAAAAAATTATCTATCTTCGCCTCATGTTTACATCCGACCAATTAAAAGACCTGAATGATCGCCATGGTGCCTTAAGGGGGTATCTTTGACTACGATCGTAAGTTACGAGAGATAGAAGAACTCGAAGAAAAAGCTGCGGATCCCAATTTCTGGAATGATCCCAAAAAGGCAGAACAAATTTTAAAGGAAACAAAGCTTAAGAAGAACTGGACAAGTTCGTATGACGAATTAACGCGTGCGGTAGATGATACCAATACGCTTTATGAATTCTATAAATCAGGAGATGCTACGGAAGAGGAAACTCAAGCCCAATTTAACGCGGCTTTAAAATTATTAGAGAGCATTGAATTTAAGAATATGCTGCGCGGCGAAGAAGACGCATTAAGCTGTGTGCTTCAAATTAACGCCGGTGCCGGTGGAACTGAAAGTTGTGATTGGGCTAGCATGTTGTTACGCATGTATGCCATGTGGGCTGAAAAGCACGGGTACAAAATTACACAGTTGGATTATAATGAAGGTGATGTGGCAGGGATTAAATCCGTTTCAATTCAGATAGACGGTGATTTCGCTTATGGCTATTTGAAAGGGGAGAATGGTGTTCATCGTTTGGTTCGTATCAGTCCGTTCG
>CAYQDP010000253.1:0-4684 GCA_964416235.1 uncultured Flavobacteriaceae bacterium
AAACCGCTACAGTTGGACCAAAATCACAAATACCTAAACATCCGGCGCGTTGCGCTCTAATGTTAAGATTTACCTTTAAATCCTTGATTTGTTTTTTAAACTCTGCAACCAAATCCAAACCATGAGCTTCGCCGCAACTTAATCTTTCGGTTCCGGTACGTTGGTTGGTGCAAACAAAAATATGTATATCAAATACCATGCATTCAAAATTAAACAAATAAGAATGGATTGAAAACAAAAAATCCGGGCATAACCCGGATTTTCGTTTCATTTATTTCCCATCCCCATGAGGTTTAAATGAAAGTTCTACTAACTAACAATCATTAGAACTTTAGACCTATAGTAGAAACAAAATTCGTGCCAGAAAATTTAATCTCACTTCTGTTAACATATTTAGGATTATACATATAGTAATCTTCCGTATACATTTGGCGCACCACTCCGAAGTCGAATGTCCAGTTATTACTTCTAAATCCTATACCGCCACTGTAGGAGTTTCTTACAAATTTACCGGTAAATGTTTCTCCAAACGGACTTCCTAATGAAGCATAACCCAAACGTACTACAATCGGATTCAAATTAATTTCAGTTCCTAAACGAAAATTATGCGCTGCTGTATATTTGTTCTGAATGGTGTTATTTACATCACTAAAGGCGCCGGCTTCAGTACCTAAAATAGTGGCCTGACCATAATTTACACTCTCATAATCTAATCCCACCACAAATATTTTTTTATAAATAAATCCTAAACTTGCTCCGTAACGCATTGGTGTTATGATGGTATATTTATATACGCCGCCATTTTCCGGATAAGTAAAATCGTAAGAATCACCTTCATCAAACTTCGTTGTCATTTTATAACTGTAAGTATCCGTCAAATTCAATACTGTTGGAGTATGATAATGTGCGCCTACACGTAAATATTCATTTACTCTGTATAAAATTCCAAGTTTCAAATTAAATCCCCGTCCCGAAGTTTTGTATGTTTCGTTATACGACATAGACTCAAATCCACCTAAGCCGGGATAATAATACACATTATAATCATAAGAAGTATTAAAGCCTGTGCCTGTATTCTTGATATAGAGAGAATCCTTATTATCGCTCTCAACATAAGAAGAAGAGTGGTTGTAGCTAATTGATGGTATTCCCAAACTTGCGCCAAAGTATAACTTATCCTTATAACCATAAGCATAAGCTAATGCAAACTCGTTCATTCGCCCTGACGTTTCAATGTATTTGCTTTGATACAAATTAAATTTATCATTTGTAAATGAATAGTATTTCCCATCAATGGTATCCAATAAATAGGTATTGAACGCCAATCCGCTATAAGAAGGATCAAGATTATTTGGATTGGCGTTACCCGCGTTATCCAACAAATCATTCGCTATTGATTGGTTTTGAGAATAACCGCCTATAGAAATTTTATTATTATAATTCGCCAGTTGATTAAACGCAAAGCCTACTGAATGCCTGTTGTCTTCATTCTGAGTTCCCTGCCAAGCTGCAACCATTCCCAAACCATTAAATAAAAAACCGGGCTTGAAGTTTTTAATATCATTGCCGTTGTGTGTTCCAATAACAGTTGAAAATTTTAATCCCGGAGATATATTCATCTCCCCTTTTCTGTAAATTCCGAGTCCTGCCGGATTCTGACTCATACAACTAATGTTTGCCCCGAGTGCGCCAAATGCACCACCCATGCTTATGAAGCGTGCAGTTCCGCCTAAATTAGTTTGAGAATAACGTAACGCATCCAAATCGTTTTGTGCAAAGCTGTAGCCGCTTAACAATGCCAGAGCAATTGCAAAATATTTTGTTTTCATACTAAAGTCGAATTAAGATTAACGTGGTCTGCTACTTCCGCCTGAGCCACCACTGGTGCGAGGAGTTGAACCACCGCTGTTACCCGAACCTCCTGAGTTAAATCCGCCATTATTGTAGTTTTGCTGCGGATAATTGTCAAATGTCTTTTTAGGCGGATCGTTCTTTATAGGTTCAGACTTTATTGGCTCCATTTTAACCGGCGGCTGTTTTACAGGCTGTGTTTCATTTGGAGTTTTTACAGGATTAGTTTTTACAGGAGGTGTATTAAATATTTCAGGTGTTGTTTCCTTCACATCACGCACAGGTTGTTTTTCCGGTTGATATGCAGGATTAACTCTCGGTTTAATTTCACCACTGTTGTTATTGTTTTCAATCGGCGTTAAACTTGAAGGATTATTATCA
Source organism: uncultured Flavobacteriaceae bacterium (assembly GCA_964416235.1). Lineage (GTDB taxonomy): Bacteria > Bacteroidota > Bacteroidia > B-17B0 > Aurantibacillaceae > JAHEYG01. Next base: position 2,233 of record CAYQDP010000253.1, read on the forward strand.
TAAGATTTTACAGCCTTTACAGGTTTTGAAACCTCACTAAATTTTGGCGTGTTAGATTGATTCTCCAAAACGTTTTTTATGTACTGAGATTTGAAACCATCAGCACTGTTTACACCGGGATTAGAAACACGCCCACTATTTCCTCCACCATGCGAAGTACGCGGCGCATAAGTTGCTTTACTGTATCCGCTGTTTGCATCAAAACTATTATAATATCCCCAGCCCCCGCCGTAATACGGATGATTATATCCATAATAAGGATAACCATACATACCGTTATAATAACCTTGATTATAACCATTATAATAACCCATCATATAAGGGTCGTTGTATCCGTAATACGGACTATATCCGTAAGGATTATAACCGTAACCATAATAAGGATATCCCCAATTGTAACTCATTCCGAAACCGTAAGATGGTCCGCAATACGACGGACCCCACCAATTGTAACTGGAATAAATACTGGTTCCATAATATGCAGGATTATAATTATACCAATAATAATTGGTGTAATAATCATCATAATACCCTAATCCGTTTACTGAATTATTAAATCGACGTAAACGAGATGCATATTGATAATCATAATAATCATCCTTATCGTAAACAGGATCTTTGTATGCCGGGTTGGCATCGTCTTTTGCTTTTTGAGCAGCAAGTTCTTCTTCCTTACGTTTCTTTTCTTCTTCCTCCTGCTTCTTCTTTTGCTCCGCAGCTAAACGTTCCTTTTCCAATTTTTCTTCTTTTGGGTCAACATAAACATCGTCGTTATAAGTCGCCTTTTTCATGTTAGTACAAGCGCCTAATACCAGTGAAGTGATGCCCGCAATGATTATAACCTTTTTCATGTGCTTAACGTGTAATAATAGGTTTAAAAAATTAACTTTGTGCGGAGATTTATTACGTAAATTTACAAAACTTATGCCAAACCTGTAGTATTTCACAGTTTTTACAATAAGTGGCACTTTTAAACAGATTTAGTAACAATTGGATTAACATATTTAACAAAAGTTTATGAGCAAAGAACTCGCTACCCGCGCCGAAGATTATAGCAAATGGTATAATGATTTAGTGGTAAAAGCCGACTTAGCCGACCATAGTGCAGTGCGTGGTTGCATGGTTATTAAACCTTATGGATACGGCATTTGGGAAAAGATGCAACAAACCTTAGATAAAATGTTTAAGGATACAGGTCACGTTAATGCCTATTTTCCATTATTCATTCCTAAATCATTTTTCAGTAAAGAAGCTTCACATGTAGATGGTTTTGCAAAAGAATGTGCTGTTGTTACACATTATCGTTTAAAAAATGACGCGAATGGTGGCGGCATAGTTGTGGATAACGATGCTAAGTTAGAAGAAGAGCTCATTGTACGTCCAACTTCCGAAACAATTATTTGGAATACTTATAAAGGATGGATACAAAGCTATCGTGATCTTCCAATATTAGTTAACCAATGGGCCAATGTTGTGAGATGGGAAATGCGCACACGTTTATTTTTACGCACGGCAGAATTTTTATGGCAGGAAGGCCATACAGCACATGCCACTTCTGAAGAAGCTATAGAGGAAACGAAAAAAATGTTGGATGTGTATGCCGACTTCGTTGAGAATTGGATGGCGGTACCTGTAATTAAGGGAGTAAAAACAGCCAATGAAAGGTTCGCCGGAGCATTAGATACTTATTGTATTGAAGCATTAATGCAAGATGGTAAAGCTCTACAAGCAGGCACATCACACTTCTTAGGTCAAAATTTCGCGAAAGCATTTGATGTGAAATTTGCAACCAAAGAAGGAAATCAGGATTATGTATGGGCAACCAGCTGGGGCGTATCTACTCGCTTAATGGGAGCATTGGTAATGAGTCATAGTGATGATAACGGTTTGGTACTTCCTCCTAAGTTAGCACCTCATCAAGTTGTGATTGTACCAATTTATAAAGGTTATGAAGGATTAAAAAAAGTATCTGAAACAGCACTTCAAATTGTAGCTAAACTAAAAGCAAAGGGCATCAGTGTAAAGTATGACGACCGCGATACACAGCGTCCGGGATGGAAATTTGCAGAGTATGAATTAAAAGGTGTACCTGTTCGTGTTGCTATTGGTGAACGTGATTTAGCCAACGGAACAGTTGAAGTGGCGCGTCGCGACACCTTAAGTAAAGAAACCGTAAAGGCAGATGGAATCGAAAACTACATCGAACAATTATTGAATGACATTCAAAATAATTTATTCAAAATTGCTTCTGAACGTCGTGAGGCTATGACTCATGAAGCCAATAGTTATGATGAATTCAAAAAAATATTAGATGAAAAAGGAGGATTCATTTATGCGCATTGGGATGGCACAAGTGAAACGGAAGAAAAAATCAAAGAAGAAACTAAGGCTACTATACGCTGTATTCCTCTGAACAACAAACAAGAATCAGGTAAATGCATTTATAGTGGTA
>CAYQDP010000254.1:0-4660 GCA_964416235.1 uncultured Flavobacteriaceae bacterium
TATGAAGGCTCAATAGCAGGAAAATAATCGCCATTAGGACCAATTACAGTTTCAAAAAAATAATTTTCATCCGTTGTATTTTGCGGAGAAATGCAACCTGCACCAATGATATATGCTTTTGCTGCCATTATGCTCTTGAAAAGATTAAGGATGAACAATTACCGCCAAACCCAAATGAATTAGAAAGTACATGATTCATTTGGTGCGTGGTTACCTCGGTTACAGGCACTAATCCGAATTCCGAAATAGGCGTTGTAAAATTAAGGTTAGGGAAAATCTGATTGTTTTGTATAGATAAAATGGATATAACGGCTTCTACCCCTGCGGCAGGAGCCAGAGTATGTCCGGTATAGGCTTTTGTGGAGCTGAATTTAGGAACATTGCCACCAAAAACGTTAACGGTAGCTTTACTTTCCGACTGATCATTGTTTGGAGTGCCGGTTCCGTGCATATTGATATAATCAATCTGAGAAGGCGTTAGTCCGCTCATTTTTAAAGCTTGCTGTATTGCCATGGTTGCTCCAAATCCATCAGGGGATGAAGCAGTTTGATGATAAGCATCATTAGCATTGGCATAGCCTGCAACTGTTGCAAGAGCCTTACCGTTTCTTTTTTTCAGGGAAGCTTCACTTTCAATGACGATGAATGCACCGGCCTCTCCGAGATTTAATCCTTTTCGGTTTTCATCAAAAGGCTTGCACCATTCTTTATCCAAAATCATTAGGGTATTAAAGCCGTTGAATGTAAATTTTGAAAGCGCATCAACTCCGCCAACGATAACGCGATCTAACATGCCTTGTTTAATCATTCTACTTCCCAGCATCACTGCATTAGCAGCCGATGAACAAGCCGTAGATATCGTAGTAACGAAATCCTTTACGCCTAAATAATCTGCAATTTCTTCTGTGCTTTCACCACAATCGTGCGCGTCTAATACTTCGAGATGCATGGCCTTATCTACCATTTCTTTATAAAACAATTCTGTTTTACACATTCCGGCTACAGTAGTAGATGAAATTAATCCGGTGCGCATGCCATCGTTTAAGTCTATTCCTGAATGTTTGAGAGCTTCGCTTGCCGCGGCAATGCCAAGCATGGAAGTACGGTTTAATGCAGGAGATTTGAATTGGATTAAATCCATCAGATCTTTATTCGAGAGTTTTATTTCTCCTGCAACAAATTCATCTTTATAGCGAGTGGTTAAATGATTAATTTTTCCAATACCGCTTTTGGCATTAGATAAGTTTGCATAGGCTTCCTGCACATTGTTGCCAATGGCGGAAATCATGCCAAGTCCGCTTATAAAAATGGGTGATGACAATTATGCTTTACCTTGTGATTTAATGAACTCTGCCATTGTACGAACCGATTCAAAAATCTTTTTGCCATCGGCAGGATTTTGAATTTTAATGGCGTAATGTTTTTCAAGCAATACGATTAATTCCAATGCATCGATAGAGTCTAAACCCAATCCGTCGCCAAATAAAGGTGAATCAGGATTAATATCTTCGGGTTTTACTTCAGCTAAATTAAGCTGTTCGATAATCTGCACTTTTAATTTTTCTATTAATGCGTCCATAATTTATTGATAAAGTTGTTTAAGTAGTTCTTCGTTAAGTGGCTTAAAATTAAGTTTTTTTATTGAATCGTAAGCTATTTCGGTTAAATAAATGAGAGCGTCCATATTGCCATTATCAAAGTCAATCCACCCAGAAATAACAGCTGAAACGTCACTTTGTTTAAGCATGATTTCGGTTTGTTGTATCAGAAGTTTTGGATTAAAGTAAGGCTCTACAAAAAAGGCATTTTCACCTGTAATTTTATGTTTGATAGCTATTTCCCCAATCACAATGTTAGGCAAGGTATATACGAAAACGGAAGGAGAAGGTAAATACCTTTCTTTGTCAGAAATACTTTGTTGATGGATACGGTCTGTATCTAAACTGGAAGCTTTGTTGGCTAAAAGAATCCCTATTTTGTCGGCTGCGTTTCTTTCCGTAAACCCGCTGTTTTGCAAAGCGGCTTCGCTTGCCAGTAGTCCCAATTTGCAAAGACTGTCCATTTTATGAAACTTGGGATAGTTTACGCCTAAAATTTTATAGGTTTCCGCCAGAAAAAATGCAGATGAATCCTGTTTTGGAACAGGAATGTTTTTCCCGTTAATGTTTAACGAGTTGTTTTTAATTCTGCAATATGAACTGATACCTATTTCCATTATAATTTAGCAAACAAAGCAGCAGCATTACATCCGCCAAAGCCTGAAGCTGTCTTTAATATGTTTTTTATTGGAGTGTTTTTATGTTCTTTAATAATTGAGATTTTACCGCTTACACCATGCTCTGAAAATCCTGCAGATTTAATCAATTGATTGTGATGCGCGGCTTCCAAAGTAAGTATTGTTTCCAATACACCTGCAGCGCCAAGTGTATGTCCGTAATAACCTTTTAAACTATTTACAGGAATTTGAGTTAAGCCTGCCCTCTCAAACGCGATGGATTCCATTTCATCATTATATGGCGTTGCGGTTCCATGCGCATTAATGGTGTCGGGTAAAATGTGTTTGTGTTGTGCAAAAGTTCTTTGAATAGCAAGCAGTAAACCATCGCCATTTCGTGAAGGTCCGGAAATGTGATTTGCGTCATTTGCAGAAGCACCACTTAGAATTTGTGTAGAGTTTGCCGAGAGATGATTTTTATTTCCGGTAATTAAAATCGCAGAAACAGCTTCGCCTAAATTAATTCCGTCGCGTCTTGCGTCAAACGGTTTGCATAAACTATTACTAAGTGCATTAAATGATTTAAACCCGCTTACTGTAAATTCGGTTACTAAATCTCCGCCGCAGACAATAATATTTTCATATAATCCTTCTGATATCATTCGTTTAGCGACAATGATTGCAAGTAATCCGCTTATGCAGGCGTTTGAAACGACAAGGGGTGAATTAACGGCTTCGAAATAATTACCAATCGCCTCCGCCATCTTGCTCAGATAAGTTCGCTCATTAGGAATTGATGGTTTGCTGTTTTCAAGCAAATCAACATTTCCTTTTGTGGTTGAATAAATCAATAAGGTGTTCTTATTCTTTAAAGAAATTCCTGATTGTGCAAGAACATCCTTAATGGAAAGAATGCTTAAGGATTCCAACTTAGTGTAATTAGAATTAATTCCTGAATTTAATGTAGCTTCATTAATTCTATTATCGTCAATCGCCGCCAAACAAAACAAGTCGTTCTGTTTTCCGAACGACTTGCTGCGAATTCCTGATTGATTATTTAAAAGTGCAGAGTAATTGTCTTTAGTTGTAAATCCTAAAGGGGAAATAATGTTGTTGTATGAAGTAAAAACTTCAGGCAATTTAACTCAGTACTTAGTTACCCTGAAAATTAGCTTTACGTTTATCTAAGAAAGCTGCAACACCTTCTTTAAAATCACCGGTACCAAAACTCTTGCCAAACTCTTCGATTTCTACCTCGTAACCGTTTTGTTTATTGTTGTATCCGGCATTAATCACTTTAATTGCAGTTTTAATTGCAGTTGGAGATTTAGAAGAAATTTTAGAAGTAATATCAAAACATTTATTTAATAATTCTTCCTGAGTAGTTACATAATTAACCAATCCCCACTTGAAAGCATCCTGCGCGTTAATCATATCTGCAGTAACAATCATTTCAAAAGCTTTTCCTTTACCAATTATTTGCGCTAAACGTTGTGTCCCTCCGTAGCCCGGAATAACACCTAAACTAACTTCAGGCAAACCCATTTTTGCATTGTCACTTGCAACACGAATGTGACAAGCTAATGCTAATTCTAATCCTCCGCCCAATGCAAATCCGTTAACGGCTGCAATTACGGGTTTAGAATAATTCTCAATGAAATTAAATATTTTAAAATGCCCGGTTGAACTTAATTGTTTTCCTTGCTCAATAGAGTAATTAGCAAATTCAGCGATATCTGCACCGGCCACAAAAGCTTTGTTGCCTGAACCCGTAATGATTACCGCGCGAATATCTTTTTGATTTTCTGCCTCCACTAAAGTTTCATGTAATTCTTCAATGGTGGTTTTATTCAATGCGTTTAATTTATCGGGTCTGTTGATTGTAATAACCAAAACATTATTTTTAATTTCGGTTAAAACGCTTTCTCCTGTCATAATCATTTTGTGTTTTTTTAGTTACAGCAAATATAAGGCTATAAGCTTTCTGAGATTAAAAAGTTATTAACCCCTGTTTATTGCGCCTTATTGAATGTTAAAGTAAATGTAGTTCCCTCATTTACTATGCTTTCAAAGCTGATATCGCCGTTAAATGAAACCATGCTGTTTTTTACCATGGCTAAACCTAAACCGGTTCCGGTTGATTTAGTTGTGAAATTTGGCGTGAAGATTTTAGGACGGAGATTATCTGCAATCCCAATGCCATTATCTTTAATGGTTACCTTAACAATATCACTTAACTCTTCAACATGCACATCAATTTTTCCTTCTTTTCCGTCAGGAATTGATTGCACGGCGTTTTTTATTAAATTATTAAATACTCGCAAACATTGGTTTTTATCGGCTAGCACTTTAATGTTTTCAGAGGGGCTTACAAAATTGATTTGTACGCCGTGATTGTTTTTAAAAAGTTCAATGGTGGAGCGAATGCTTTCGGTTAGATTAACA
>CAYQDP010000255.1:0-4651 GCA_964416235.1 uncultured Flavobacteriaceae bacterium
TGAAGCCAATGATGAAAGCTCCAATTAAATAGGGTTTTAAAATGCGGTTAAATCCTGCTCCACTGCTTAAAATGGCAACAAACTCAGTGCGATGCGCCATTTTGGAAGTGAAGAAGATAATGGAGATGAATGTAAACAGTGGACTAAACATGTTTCCGTAAACGGGAATAAACATGCAATAGTAATCTACAATAATTTCTTCTAAAGGAATGTTATCCGTAACGAAGGTTTGAATTTTTTCTTTGATATCGAAAACAATAAAAATGGCCAGTATGAGAGATATGGAGAATACGAAAGTTCCCAAAAACTTTTTTAAAATATATCTATCAATTATCTTTAACAATTTATAAGCGTTGATTTAATTGAATAACCATTTTGTTTTTCCATTCGTAAAAAGTTCCTTCGATAATTCTTTTTCTTGCTTCACTAACTAACCAAAGATAAAAGTGCAAATTATGTACGCTCGCAATTTGAGAAGCTAAAATTTCTCCGCATTGCAGTAAATGCCTTAAATAGGCTTTTGTGTAATTTTGATCAGCAAAGCAATCACTGCTTTCATCAATGGGTGAAAAATCATTTTTCCATTTTTCGTTTTTGATATTGATGATGCCGTTTTTAGTAAATAATAAGCCGTGACGGGCATTTCGTGTTGGCATAACGCAATCAAACATGTCGATACCTAATGCAATGCTTTCCAAAATATTTACAGGCGTACCAACACCCATTAAGTAGCGGGGTTTTTCCCATGGTAAAACGTTGCATACAACTTCCGTCATGGCATACATGTCTTCAGCCGGTTCACCTACACTTAATCCGCCAATGGCATTGCCAAAACAATCTTTGCTTGCAATATATTCTGCGCTTTGCAAACGTAAATCCTTATATACACTTCCTTGTACAATAGGAAATAATTCCTGGTTGTATCCGTATTTTGGTTCAGTACTTCTGAAGCGGTTCACGCATCTGTCGAGCCAACGATGCGTCATACCCATTGAATCTTTTGCATATTTATATTCGCAAGGGTAGGGAGTACACTCATCAAAAGCCATTATGATATCCGCGCCAATTGTACGTTCTATGTCCATTACACTTTCAGGCGTAAAGAAATGTTTGCTGCCATCGATATGAGAGGTGAATGCTGCGCCTTCCTCCGTTAATTTTCTTTTATGCGCCAGCGAAAATATCTGGTAGCCTCCGCTATCGGTTAAAATAGGTTTATCCCAGCCATTAAATTTATGTAAACCTCCCGCGTTTTGTAAAACCTCTAATCCAGGACGTAAATACAAATGATAAGTGTTTCCTAATATAATTTGGGCGTGAATGTCTTCTTTTAGCTCGCGTTGATGAACAGCTTTAACGGTTCCTGCAGTTCCAACAGGCATGAAAATCGGGGTTTGAATGGAACCATGATCAGTTTCCAGTAAACCCGCGCGGGCCTTGCTGCTTGGGTCGGTATTTTGTACAGTAAATTTCAAAGTATACAAATGTAAGCTATCAGGGCTTATTTAAGAGGTAATTTAGAATAATTTAATAATATCTTTCAGACTATTGAACTTATAATCGGCCAATACAAAGCGCGGGTCATCAAAATGCTCTTTATCGGGTACAGCCACTACTTTCATGTGAGCTGCTTTTGCTGAAATAACGCCATTTACAGAATCTTCAATAACCAGGCAATGGTGGGGCTCAACGCCCAATTCTTCAGCGCATTTTAAAAACACTTCCGGATGAGGCTTTCCATATTTCAAAAATTCGGCAGAAACCACAGCGGTAAAATAATTACGCGATTGAATCTTAGTAAGGACTGCATCCATTAAAGCATGTGAAGATGAAGTAGCGAGTCCGATTGGTAAATGTTTGCTTTTTAAATGATCCAACAATTGGGGTGCGCCATCAATAGGCATCCCTTTTGCATGAATGAGCTCAATAAGATGATTGATAACGTTTTTATCGAGTTCTTCCGGCTCAATATGTTGGATTTTATGATGAAAGAACCAGTGTTGAACCACTTCCTTAAAGCGCATACCGGTAGTTTTCCGACAATCTTCTTCGGTAAAATCAATGCCGATATCGTTGAAACCCTTAATCATAGCCAAACGCCACAACGGTTCGGAATCGATAAGCACCCCATCCATGTCAAATATAACGGCCTTTACATTGAGCATAAAACTAAATTTCAAATTAGCACAAACCTGTGTATTGTTAATTTCTTTGTTTAATAAATGCAAAGATATCTTTATTTGGCTTTGGCTGTGCCGGTAAATTTGTGAGATATGTGGTATCCGGAATTTAAGCAATTTGGGTTGGAAGAAATGTTGTCTGTTGCAGGCTTTGTGATGTTTTTGGCCCTTATCATTTATTACTTTATGGCTTACTGGCCGGTGGCGGCTTTAAAAGCAACACATAGCGGTGGATCTGATGGAAGAGAGCCGGTTTCGGTGATTATTTGTGCCCGTAATGAGGATGAAAATCTCACGGAGTTCCTTCCTAAAATATTAACGCAAGAATATCCCGAATATGAAGTGATTGTGGTGAATGATTGTTCATGGGATAATACGGAGACCGTTATAGATGAGTTTGCCAAAATATTTCCGAACCTGCGCAAGGTAAATATTAAAGAGGATGCCTACTATAAGCATGGAAAAAAGTTTGCTGTAATGGTTGGAATTAAGGGCGCGAAGTACGAAAACATGTTGTTTACTGATGCAGATTGTTATCCGTCGTCTGATAAATGGTTGAGTGAAATGGCCGCAGGATTCAGTACCAAAAAAGAAATTGTATTAGGTTACGGGGCATATATTAAAACCAAAGGCTTTTTAAACACTCTCATTCGTTTTGATTCGTTTTTAATTGCATTAGAGTACATGACTGCTGCCATGAAAGGTTCTGCTTATATGGGAGTTGGACGAAATTTGGCATATAAAAAATCATTGTTCTTTAAACACAAAGGCTTTTCAAGTCACTATCACATTACTTCAGGCGATGATGATTTGTTTGTGAATGAAGCGGCAACGCCTGAAAACACTAATGTATGCATTAGTCATAATTCAATTACCTATTCTAAAGCAAAAACAAATTTTGGTGATTGGCGTCGTCAGAAAATGCGTCATTTAACTACTGCTCCGCATTATACTTCAGCGTCACGCGCAAAAATAGGCGCATCATTCGCTTTGAAATATTTGTTTTATGCCATGTTGGTCGTACTTTTTTGCTTCAAGGGCACCGTTTTGATAGGGCTTGGTCTTTTTTTATTGAAAATAATGTTTCAAATGATTATCTTTAATAAAGCCGCAAAGAAATTTAATGAACCTGATTTGTGGGCTTTGTCATTTGTTTACGAATTCGTTCTTTTAGCAACGTATCCTGTTTTTCACATTTCGAAAATGTTTCATAAACCTAATAAATGGACGAACTAGAAAATAACGATAGATTAACAACCAAAGCAGTTTATGATTATAAACTGGTTCAGGCCGCGCTCAATCAGGGCGACCAGAAAGCCTATGCGGAGTTGTTACATCGTTATAGAGAATCGGTTTATTTTATGATGTTGAAAATGGTGGGGAATAAAGATGATGCTGACGATTTAACGATTGAAGCATTTGGCAGAGCATTCAAACGTTTACATCAATACACCCCTAATTTTGCATTTAGTACCTGGCTATTTAAAATCGCCTCTAATAATGCCATTGATCATTTACGTAAGAAAAAACAAGGAGAAGCTTTCTCATTGGATACTAAATATGTGAATGAAGAAGGACAAGAGTTATCTCAAAATATTAAAGCGGGAACTTTAGATCCTGAGGAAAACTTCATGAAGAAGCAAAAGATAAAAATGTTGAATGAAGTGGTAGATAAGCTAAAACCGAAGTATAAAGAGTTAGTGGTAATGTTTTATTATCAGGAGATGAGTCATGAAGAAATTTCTCAAAAGCTCAATTTACCGATTGGCACAATTAAAGCTCAGCTTTTCAGAGCACGGGAATTTTTATTCAACATACTAAAAAACTCAGGGCATAACATGTAGTATGAAGCCTGATATTATTTTCAAATACTTTCCTGACTTAAGCGCAACGCAAAAACAACAATTTGAACAACTGTTCGATTTGTATGTGCATTGGAATTCTCAAATTAATGTGATTTCAAGAAAAGACATTGATTTGTTATATGAGAGACATGTTTTACACTCTTTAGGTATTGCAAAAGTAATTCAGTTTAAACCCGGAACTCGTATCATGGATGTTGGAACCGGTGGCGGATTTCCCGGCTTACCTTTGGCGATTATGTTTCCTGAGTCACATTTTCTATGCGTGGATTCAATCGGAAAAAAATTAAAAGTAATTAATGAGGTTAGTGCGGGTATCGGTATAAAAAATCTCACAACGCAACATGAGAGAGCAGAGAAGGTGGATGGTAAATTTGATTTTATTGTAAGTAGGGCAGTAACTGAGTTTCCTGTTTTTTATTCGTGGTTGAAAGGGAAGTTTTCGATGAAAAGCTTCAATGATTTACCTAATGGAATCTTATATTTAAAGGGTGGAGATTTAAAGGAAGAGTTTGGTCGTTTTTATAATTCCTGTCAGTTTTTTGATTTAAAAAATTATTTTGAAGAGGAATTTTTCGAGACCAAGAAAGTGGTTTATTATCAATGGAA
>CAYQDP010000256.1:0-4648 GCA_964416235.1 uncultured Flavobacteriaceae bacterium
CGCAGGATCATCATGAATATCATTCTTAGCACCACAATATTCACAATTGAGATGATCGGTTCCCGGTAAATATTTTAAATTGGCTCCGCAATCTTTACATTTTATAAAATTGCCAACCTCTGCTGTCTTTTCACTAAATTCGTTACTCATGCTTAATGTTTGTTTGTTTACTGTTTGATGTTTAATTGATTCCAACACCCAACAGTTAAATCTATTTCGGTATAACTAAAGTATCAAAACTTGGCGAATATCCAAAAAATCCTCCCACCACATCTTGGGAGTCGAATGTACTCATGATGTTAGATGGGGAAGAAAACGGATTACCATTGCTGGATTTATTGAGGTAATAGGAATTCCAGAATAAATATTCCTTTCTTCCAATAGTACAGAACTTAACAACTACTGTATCGCCACGCTTATAAAAACCTCTCTCAGGGTCGTCATTATACTCTTGAATTTCGTTAGGCTGAGGCCCCCTTTCATAGCCAAACTCAAACGATTTACCATCCACAAACTTATCATCAAACACTGAACTGAATGGTGCAGCGTACAATTCATTTTTATTTAATCGTGTAGCGAACCATCGATAATTATTACCCAAACCGGCAGGTTCGGTTAAGCGCGCCCACATAAAACCTAAAGAATCTTGTTCTCCTTTAAAAAACAAACTATCTAAAGCTACCGGAGGATTAATATACGTATCGGCCGAATAAGTTTTTCCGTTTACAGTTACTGTTAAATAGTAAAGTTTACCCACTTGTCCGGTTATTTTTGTACCAATGTAAACATATCCTGTATTGGGATCTAACTCTTTTAGTGTATCTGTTATTGTTCCGTCACTCACCGTAATAAAAGCGCCTTTTACAAAGGCATTGCCAGGCTGACTAAAATCAAAATCACCAAAAAAGGGAACCGACCAAGATAAAAGTACGATTGGAAAACCATTTGTTTCAATGCTGGCTTCAACAACAAGTTTCTGTTTGTACTCCTGTAACTTTACATCAATATCCTTTCTGCAAGACATGAATAAACATGTCAAAACAAAAACAATGAGTGTATATGTAAATAATTTCTTCATTCTAAAATTTAAAATTCCAGGTTACACTTGGTAAAATGGGAAACAGAGAAACTTGTCGTGCTGTTACTTTTAAATTACCATTCATGAAATCACCTTCGCGTTTGTAATAAATGAAATATGGATTGTAACGATTGTAGGCGTTAAAAATGCTCAATGTATAACTGTTCTCGAAATTTTTCATCCACTTTTTCGGAAGCTCAATAGTATTAACGTCTTTTCCCTTTTTAGCGTAACGTTTCACTAATCTTTCCCGTTTCCTTAACAAATGCTTCTCTCTGTCGGGCGTAAACGTAATATTTAAATCCATGCGGTGATAAGCCGGGAATTCATAGGAATTACGTAATCCATAATCATAACTTACACTTCCTTCATAAATAAAAAATCCACCGGGTAATGTTCCGCGGTTTCCGGTTCCATAAACCCAAATCAAACCAAAATTCCATTTTTTACTATGATCATAGGTTAAAACTAAAGAAGCATCATGCCTCCTATCGTATTTCGCCAAATACTTTTGTCCGAAATTAATTTCATTGAATTGTCTCCACGTCCACGACAAAGTATAACCAATCCATCCTGTAAATTTCCCTACGCTCTTCTTTACAAAAAATTCGGCGCCATAGGCCCAACCTTTCCCGAATGTAAATGCATTATCCGGATTATCGTAAACATTATCGGATGGCTGTGCTCCTTCCTTATAATCTACTTGATTTTGCATGGTTTTATAATAAGCCTCTATCGAAGTTTCAAACTCATTATCCTTAAAGTTTTTGAAAATACCGATAGCGTATTGATCAGAAATTTGCGGTTTAATGACTTCTGTGCTCGGCATCCAAACATCCGTAGGTAAACTTACCGACGACATGGTAGCCAAATGTATGTATTGATAATTGTGCGTGTAGGATGCTTTAACGGACAATGATTTTGTAAAGGCATAACGGAGTGATAAGCGCGGCTCTAATCCGTAATAGTCAACAACCTTCTTTCCTTTTTTATAAGTAATTGTATCGGCAGGTTGTCCCACTTGCGCTTTTATGTAGCGAGTAAACGGACCAAACTGCTGGAAATAACTAAAGCGTAGTCCCGCATTTACTTTCAGCTTTTCGGTAATCTCCCAATCGTCACCGGCATAAATAGCAGCATCATGTGAATACAATTTAATAATATTTCCTAAATCAAACTCTGTATCGCCTTGCTTTGCTGAAACGCTGGTAGGAATAAACGTATGAAAAATATAATTCAGTCCCACTTTTACATTGTGACGCGGATTCGGGAAATAATTAACGTCGTATTTAAAATTCCAATCTTTGATTCCCGACTTAATTGTCATTTCAAAATTATCCTGCTCTGCTCCAAATGCGAAATCATAATTTGTAAAAATGATAGACGCGTTAGAAAATAATTTCGAGCTGAATAAATGATTCCATCGTAAACAAGCAGTTGCATTTCCCCAAGGAATTGTGGTTTTAAAATCAGCTTCTGTATCATTAAACTTAAAAATATCACGACCGAAATACGAGCTAAAGAATAATCTATCCTTATCAGAAAACTTATAATTGATTTTTGCATTTAAATCATAGAAGTAATAAGTGGTGCCTGCGAATTCACTTCCCGGTTTAAAGAATGGCTTTGAAAGCACATCGATGTAAGTACGACGTGCGCTGAAAACAAACGAAGAAACATCTTTTTTAATAGGACCCTCAACTGTTAATCGTGAAGCTATCACGCCTATTCCGCCTGTAGCATGAAAAGTTTGGTTGTTACCTTCTTTCATGGAGATATCAAGCACCGACGAAAGTCTACCGCCATATTGCGCCGGCATACCACCTTTAATTAAGTTGACATTTTTAATGGCATCTCCATTAAACACCGAGAAAAAACCCATTAAGTGAGAGGCGTTATAAACTGGAGCTTCATCCAATAAAATTAAATTTTGATCAGGACCGCCACCACGAACATAAAAACCGGAATTACCATCGCCTGCTGATTTCACACCAGGAATAAGTTGAATGGTTTTTAAAACATCCACTTCACCCATAAAGGCCGGTAATTTTTTAATGTCAGCCATATCCAGATTAACAGAACTCATTTGAGTAGAACTGACGTTTTTATCGGGGTTATCAGTACTCACCTCTACCTCACCTAACTGATTTTCACCGGGATTTAAATTGATATTTATAGACAGATTTTTACTTAAATCTATAGTTTGGGTTTGGGTTTCGTAACCTAAAAAACTAAAAACCAAAGTGTATTTTCCTTTAGGAACCGTAATGGAATAAAAGCCGTACTGATTGGCTGAAGTAGCTTTATTGATTTCTTTAAGCAGAACAGTAGCTCCCGGTGTGCTCTCACCGTTAGATTTATCTTTGATGTAACCACTGATACTGAAATTTTGCGAATAAGCTTTGCTAAACAAGACCAACAAAACAACTATCCAACCTCTTGTGTTCACAGACCAAAATTTAGCTTGCTTTTTTCTTCTTGAAACCGTAGTAAAAACCAAAACCAAAAGAGATATAACTCATATTGGCTTTATTTCGGATTTTATCATAGTTCTTCCAGCCATCCAAACGCGGAAGTTTAGGATCGAATTGCTGAAGGAACATATTATAAGCTAGGAAAATATTAAACGCGAAATTATCTTCCACCAGAAAATTAATACTCACTTCCGGTCTAACAAATGCGGTAGTAAATGAAGTAGGAATGCTATTATACAAACTATCTTTCACTGCTACGGTATTGGTATAAAAATTATAAGAGGCGCCTGTGCTTAAGCTAAGCGACCAAAAACTTTTTGGACCTGCAGGTTTATCGTAATGAAACGCCACAACGCCATTATGCATTTGCTGACGGGTGTTTATGTTTCGTCCGTATACATCTCTAAATTCGGTGGTCGTATTAAAAAGTGCGTTTTGATATCCAATACCTAAACAAAAATTATCAAATAAGCGAAGTGTTACTTTTAATCCCCCGTCGTAAAGTCCGTTAAAACTCACGCGATAAGCCTGACTCCCCACAACTTTAGGCACACCAATAAAAGCGCGAACAGCCACTCTTGGCAAAAGCTCCTTATCTTCTTGTGCAGGTAAAATTGCACCAAAAGCCATAAAGAAAATAAGGGTTAATTTTAGAGCTCTCATCTGAACCTTAAAAATACTCATTTATTAATATATTTTACCATTTATACTAAATAAAAAAATGGCATTTCTTTTATTTATTTCTTTACTTTAAATCTAAGAATGAAACGCATATTTACACTATTTATTTTAGTAATTACCACCTTTTTTGGCAAGGCTCAACTGGCTTCTAAGGAGACTCATGTTAAAATTGCAGCAATTATTTTAAAGGAATTTAATGCGCAGAATTACAAGGGTATTTACAAACTTTTGGATGCCGACTTTAAGAAGCAAATAACGGAAAAGGAGCTGGGAGATTTTTTTAAATTGAACATTTATAATGTTTACGGTCCTATGAAATCTTTAACACATAGCGATTATAAAAGTGGAGCTCACTTGTTTATTGGCGAGTTTCAAAATGGTAAAATGGACCTTCAATTGAGCTGTAATTCAGAAG
>CAYQDP010000257.1:0-4635 GCA_964416235.1 uncultured Flavobacteriaceae bacterium
TTTATATTTTTTAAATCAAAAATGGATAGTTTTATTTTATTATTTGAATTATTTATTTGCGGCACTTTTTCATCATTATAGGGCATTTTCAAAGGACAACAAAGATATCAATTGAAACAAATAAATGAACGCATCATTATTGTTAGGGCTTTTTATACTTGTATTTGTTGTAATACCAATTGGAATAGGATTCTTGTTTTATTTTATTCCAAAAAGACTAGGTTATCCAAAAACGGCTAAATTCTTAACAATTTCATATGGACTAATTGTTTTAGCAATTGGACTTTTAATAATATTTGAAGACCGGCTATTTACTAAGAATAATGCAAAAGAATTAGTTGAAGAACAGAATTTTAAACTGAATGATGAATTTGATTTATTAAATAATGAATCCATGATTGCGATAGGCGACTATTACCACACTTTTACAATAAAAATTTCCGATAGAGACAAACAAGAAGCGATTTCTAAAATTAAAAACTCTGACAATTATAAAACAGACAATGTTTCAATAGAGTCTATGTTATACCTGCAAACACCAGACAGATATTTTGGTAAAAAAATCATACAGAATTATGAAACTGAGTATGCTTATGTGCGTGAATATTTTGAGCCAAGTGGACGAAAAGGATATGCACCGACTTTTAGAAGAATATCAATCAATAAAATCAATAATGAATTGACATTTGAAGACATTGATGAATAAAAACGACAATAGACACGGTAAGAGTGACAGCAGATTATTTAAAGTAGGTCCATTGGCTGGATTACAAACCCGCACCATTAAGTGTTAATAGAAGAGAACACCCATAAAAAAATAAAAAAATGAACAGACTAATAATTCTACTTTCGATTGTACTTTTAAGTATTAAGATAGTTGGGCAGGTTGAGAGGACATCAGAATTATATAAAACTATTAAAACAAAGGACAGCCTTCTTTTTAATCTCGGGTTCAATAATTGTGACATTAAACAATTTGATAATCTTGTGAGTGAAAGTTTTGATTTCTATCACGATCAAGCAGGAATTACAAATTCTAAAACTGCATTTATTCAAGGAATTCAAGACGGACTGTGTAAATTAAGTTATAAACCCAAAAGAGTATTAGCTAACAATAGAATGGAAATATATCCATTAAAGAAAGATGGTGTTTTATATGGTGCTATTCAAATAGGAACTCATAATTTTTATGCAATTGAAGATAACAAACAAGAACATCTTACAAGCGTTGCAAAATTCACTCATGTTTGGATTTTAGAAAATGGCGATTTTAAATTGACGAGAGGGTTAAGTTATGATCATAAGGATAATAAATAGCATTATCAATTTTTAACCCATGTAATCCTATTCCTCATTTTATATTTATAGTTTATCTTACTATTTATACTGACAAATTTGCTACTTAGGTAAATTAAACAGATATTTAAATTGTTTAGTCATCAATGATTTTATCTTTAATATATTTCATTACTTTATTGACTGCATTGGCATTAATTGGCCGAGGATTACAATTCATCTTTACCAAAACCAAACAATTTTCACCTGAGTCTGTTTTTTATGGTATTCTTTTCTTGGTACCGATTTATGCGTTAATTAAAACTTCCGGCAAAACCGAATTTATCGTTTTTATTATAGCTTGTGTGTTTTTATTGCTCTTTAAAAAATCCATTGTAACTCAAATTGTTTATCAGAACAAAACAGGAGATAATTTAAAGAGAGATTGGGGACTGTTTTATCTTTTCGCAGTGATTTATTTTATCGCACAGTATTTTTTATGGACTGACCTTGATACATCAAAAATTGCTTATCCTACAAAAGATCTCGCATTCTATGGTCGATTAGCCGGGTATTTAAATTTAAGCGGACAAGAAAACAATTTTATATCTCCGCTTAAACCTGAGGGCGTATCAATTTACCATTTTGGAGATATATGGCTCTCATCAATCTTATCAATCGATAATTTTATAAATCCCACTAAGGCATTTTTATTTTATCAAATACCTTTATTGTTATCTCTTATTGGTTTTTATTCGTTTAGAATACTTAATCATTTAGTAAAAGCGCCTGTTTTTCTACTTTTTTTAATTGCATTGCTTGTTCCGGTTTTAGCACCGTTCTCAATATTGTATCCCAATCAAGGTGTTTTACAAATGGATGTCTTTGCATCTTCAGTATGGATGATGCCTAAACTTTTGACAATAACCCTTTTTGTTTTAGTTGCTTCGTTTTACGCCATAAGAAAACAATATCAAATTGCATTTTTGATTTTATGGGCACTGATATTCTTTTATCTTCCGATCGCTCCTGCAATAATTTCATTCTGTGTTGTAAGCGGTATTTATCTATACAAGAATGGTACAATTGAAAAGAAGTCATTTATCAAGTCAATATTATTTCTTGTTATTAGTTGTGTTCTTTTAGGTTTGTTTTATTATGTTTTTCGAGATAATAATTCCCCATCTAATAAATCCGTTTATCAAATTAATTTCATTCAATACATTTTTAGCTTTGATTTTCTTAAAACGATGCTCAACTCGGGAGGGAAGGCCATCATTCAAATGCTTTTCACAAATAGTATTCTTATTATTTTAATTATTATTATACTTAAAAGAAATTATTTTAACGATACTGTTATAAAACATGTATTATTCAGCCTGGTGGCATTAATTCTTTTAAGCGCTATAATTTATTCTGTTTTTCATTTCATTACAGACTCAGTCCAATTTTGGACTAATATTTACATTGCTGTAATACCAATCGTAAACTTGATAGTTGTATGTGTTTTATTAATGAAACAACAAAAGTTGTTTACCGCACTGTTTCTTCTTTTACAATTGGTATTAAATATGCCCGAAAAGCAATATGAAACAATTGATAAAAAGTCTTTTGAAATTTCAATGGAGGAATTGAAAGATAAGCCTGAATTAAAAGCGGCCGTTTTTTTACGCCCTAAAAATTATGTCACTGTTTTTCAAAAGAACACTGAACTTTATCCGCCATTTCCATTTATAAGTTTGATAAATCCTTCCTATTATGCTACAAATGTTGGCACACATCAAATCCCACTATCTCAAAACCCAAAACTCAGAGAAATTGAAAACCGTTCGATAAGCTCTACACCTTTTGAGTTGTATGTGAAGAAAAGTAAAAATGAAGGAGCTTTTATTGATCATGTCACGCTGCAAACTAATTTTATTAAAGAGCATAAAATCAATTATATCATTAGCGATACAACATTAAGCTCAATCCTTACTATTGATGAAGTATCTAAATACACTTCATTGTTTGAACATAATGGATATACGTTGTATAAAAGGATAAACTAAACCCCTTTCTAATCACTCTTCCTTGCATCCATTCCTGTCATGGGGTATAAATCAATACCGAACATTTGGAATAAACTACCGCTCATTTTGTTTTCTTTTATATCAAATGGCGCGCTAATTTCTTTTTTAGTATGTGGGTCGCCTTCAAAAATTGCGCCCGTTAATTCGCCTTTAATTACATAATCGGTCGCTAAATTTAATTTGCGCCCAAGGTCACCACGGTTTTTTAATACTTTACAATTGGTAAAGGAAGCGTTTCCTAATTGTCCGATTACGTTGCCGTCTGTATCAATTCTAAATTTTACTAGAATGGAGTCGGGTGCAGCAATAAAAATAAATTTCCCGTTTTGTTTGTGGCGCACCGTTACCTTTTGTTTGGATTGCCAATCGCCGACTAAATGGGCAGGTACTTCCCATGGTGCGCAGGAAATAAATAACAGGTAAGCTATACAACTTGCGAATACTAATTTGATTGTTTTCATGGTTTAAAATTTTAAGCAAAGATGTGCCATGAAAAAAGAGGAACATTTGATGTATATCAAAAAAACATTTTTTAGCATTAAAGCGAAGCACCTGCCGCTTCAACAACCTTTTTGCTGTTACCAACAAAAATTTGTTTGCCGTTAATAATAACAGGACGTTTCAAAAAAGTGTATTCTTCTAAAATCAGTTTTTTGTATTCACCCTCCTTAGAAGGTTTTGGATCGAGGGTTTTGTATTTTAATGCCACGCGGCTAAACAAAGCTTCATAACTACCGGCCATTTCTTTCATTTCTTCTAATTGCGCGGCTGTTATCCTGTCTGTTTTTATATCCTGAAAAACGAATTTATGTTTATCAAGGTTTAAGTCCTTAATAATTCTGGCGCATGTGCTGCAAGAGGAGAGGTAATAGACTTTTTTCATGCTATAAAGATAAAGATTGTGTGCGCTTCGACAAGCTCAGCGACCATAAAAGGAAAGCCCCGAATTTCTCCGGGGCCTTAACATTATACTTTCAACTTTTCACCTTCCACCACTTACGCTTTATCTTCCTTTTTTCCCTTCTTCGCTTTAGGTTTATGAGTACTTACAACTATTTCATCTTTCTCTTTATTGTAATCCACTTCAATTTCATCACCTTCAGTTAAATTACTTTTGATGATTTCTTCTGCCATTGGATCTTCGAGATATTTTTGAATCGCGCGTTTTAACGGACGAGCACCATAATTAGAATCGTATCCTTTTTCTACAATGAAATCCTTAGCAGCTTCAGTAATTTTAATGGTGTATCCTAAACTGTTTACACGACCGAACAAATTACCTAATTCA
>CAYQDP010000258.1:0-4635 GCA_964416235.1 uncultured Flavobacteriaceae bacterium
GCTTCGCGAATTTATTTTGCACCTCGCTAATAAACATTTATCTTTAAATACCCTTTTGTGGGTATAGACACAGGAAGCTTCGAAAGCCCGCCTACGTCTATTCGCAAAACGTTATGCCCAATTTTATAAACAGAGAATAAAATGAAATATGGACTTCAAATAATTTTAATTCTTCTCTTCAAGAATTTTTATTCTCAGTCTGGAACATGGACATGGATGAAAGGAGATAATATTCCAAACCAATCTGCTGTTTATGGAACTCAAGGTATTTCTTCACCAACTAATAAACCTGCTGGAACTTACGAAGGAACTCAGTGGACTGATCTTGCTGGAAATTTTTGGCTTTACGACAACAAAGACTTATGGAAATTTAATCCGACTAGCTTAAACTGGACATGGATGAATGGACCGCAGGGTGTTTACAGTTATGGTGTTTATGGTAATAAAGGAATCGCATCTCCCTTAAATCAACCCGGCTATAGAGGACTTTGCGCTGCAAGTTGGGTTGACAACACAGGTGACCTTTGGTTGTTCGGCGGTCAAGGTTATAATGGATATAAAAATGATCTATGGAAATATAACATTTCTTCCAATCAATGGACTTGGATTGCAGGCGACAGTGCAGGCAATAAGTCCCACGTCTTTGGGACGAAAGGAATTTCCAATCCGTCGGTAACTCCAGGTGGTCTTGCAGAAACTTGTGCAACATGGACCGACAGTAATAATAATTTATGGTTATTCGGAGGAATGAACGGAGTGCCTTGGAATACTTTATGGAAGTTTAACATTTCTTCTGGACAATGGACTTGGATGAGTGGCGACAATTTTGCCTCTTCAAATGGAAGTTATGGCACGAAAAATGTTGCAAGTCCTACAAATGTTCCTTCTGCGCGATATGCTTATACAAGATGGATTAAGAATGATACATTATGGCTTTTTGGCGGACTTTCTATTGGTCCACTAAATGATTTATGGATTTATAGCATTTCGACTAATATGTGGACTTGGGTAGGTGGACCTAACAATTATTATAACAAAGGTATTTACAATCAAAAATGTCTCTTCGCTTCCTCACACCTTCCTTATTCAAGATTTGAAACAAGAAGTTGTTGGACAGACATTAATGGAAATTTTTGGTTTCATAGTGGTAACTCTGCTCAAGTAAATGGGGCAATAAATGATTTATGGGTTTATAATTCAAACTTAAAAAAATGGTCGTGGGTTGACGGGGATTCAATTCCTAGCGTTACGAGCCCGAATTATGGTACAATCTTAATTTCTAATCCTTCTAACACTCCCGGCTCAAGACACGGTTCTGTTTCGTGGGTTGACGGCTTTAATAATCTCTGGCTTTTCGGCGGTACTGATGATTCTTCAAATGATCTAATGAATGACATGTGGAAATATCAAATCCCTCCATTGTGTCTTGGTAATGTTCAAGGTATAAAAGAGTTTAATTATTCAAGTGATATATCAATCACACCAAATCCATTTATTGAAAAAATTGAAATTAAAATTCTTATTAAGCATACCCCTGAGATTGAAATTGTATTACGCAATTTACAGGGACGAATTGTTTATTCGGAAAAGCATGAGTCAGTTTCAAAATTCCTCTCGACTACAATAGATGTTAGCAAATTAGAACTGCTTGATGGAATTTATATTCTCGATATTCTCATTGACAATAATCCGACTTCGCGAAAAGTTATAAAACTGGACAAATAAAACTGTGCATAACAACGGCTAAGAGATACCATACATAATTCCACACTCACTCTCGTCTACGAACTAGCAACTACGAACTCCTCTAATCTTTCACAAACAAGGCCTTCAACTCGGTAGCTTCATCCGGTTTCATTCTTCCTGCTAAGATTAAGGATAACTGACGGCGACGTAAAGCGGAATCATAACGCTTTTTTTCTTCTTCGGTTTCCGGTATCAATTGCGGAACAGGCAATGGCGCTCCGTTTTGATCGATGGCCACAAAGGTTGTAATAGCTTCGTTACATTTTGTTTTTTGTCCCGTCACCGGATTCTCTACCCAAACATCCACAAACACTTCCATACTGCTGTTAAACGCACGGCTTACTTTTGCTTCAAACGTTACAATGCTGTTTTGCTTAATTGGATTATCAAACGAAACATGATTGATGGAAGCGGTTACCACTACTCTGCCGCAATGTCTTTGTGCTGCAATCGCCGCGGAAATATCTACCCACTGCATTAACTTACCTCCAAATAAATTTCCAACGTGATTCGTATCGTTTGGTAATACCACTTCTGTATTAATGGTTAGGGATTCGCGCGCAAATTTTGGCTTCATGGCTGTTTCTGTTTTATGATGCTAAATTACTACCTTTGTTTTAAATAAGCGCTATGGATTTCTTATATATTAAATCATTACACATTGTTTTTGTTGTTACCTGGTTCGCTGCCCTGTTTTATATGGTGCGCTTATTTATCTATACCACCGAAGCGCAAAACAAACCAGATAATGAAAAAACAATCATCACCGAACAATTGCTTACCATGCAGCGCAAACTATGGTACATCATTGGATGGCCGGGCGCAATAGGTTCTTTGGTGTTTGGATTTTGGATGTTGTTCTTAAACTGGAGTTATTACCTCACACAACCCTGGATGTGGCTTAAATTGATTTTTGTAGGCTTTTTAGTACTCTATCATTTGCAATGCCATATGTTGTTTAACAAACAACGCAATGGAGTTTTCAAATGGAATTCTTTTCAATTGCGATTGTATAATGAATTAGCCACTGTTTTTTTAGTGGGCATCGTTTTTTTAGTTGTTGTTAAATCAACCGGAAGTTTAGTATGGAGTTTATTAGGCTTATTTATTTTCGCTGCATTACTCATGGCCTTTGTGACCATTTACAAAAACATGCGCGATAAAGAAGGAAAGAAAAAATCTGAAAAAAATTCGACTACTCCTGAGTCATAACCCAAGCGGATGGGTATTTTGATTTGATGGATTGAAGCAAACTAACTGCGCTTTCTTTATCATCGAATCCGCCGCTGCTTACCACATACATGCCTTTTGCATTAGTACCGCTTATTGTAGCATTTAAATTTTCAGCCGCTAATTTTTTAATCATTTTGCGTGCATTGGCTTTTACACTAAAGCATCCCATCACCACTTGATAACGGCCGGAAGACACAACATGACTCATGTTTGTATTAACAGAATGTGACGTTGTATTTACCGCATGAATGTTTACGGCAACATGCTTGTCTTCAAACAAAGTAATACCTGCGTATCCATTGGCATCTACGACATAATTGGAAGTCTGACTTAATTCGAGTTCAGTGAATTTGGAGTTATAGTTCACCGGTGTATAATTTGCGTGGGAACCTCCACCAAATATTGCCGCAAACGAATTAGAATTTGGTTGCATTTGTTTTACGGCAAATAACAATGCAAATCCAATCACCGGAATTCCGATGGCTAAAGCGGCAATGCGTTTGTAATTTGTTTTCCTTACAGGTAATTTATCAGAAGCTTCCGCTTTTACTAAACGATCTTGTGGTTCGAATGCATGCTTTACGACTACTGTTTCCTCAAGCGGTAATTCTTTTAAAGTAAGACTGCTTAATCCGAAACTATCAATTAAAAAATTTACGTCTGTTTTAGGTTCGAAGCAAATGTTGTTTTCGAAATCAACATAAAACAATCCTAAATTTTCAAACTCCAAACGACGTTTGGTATCGAGCAACATTTTACAATGTGCCGCAAATTCTTCTAAATGTTTAGTTGCCTGAATAAAATCGCATTTCACTTCCTCCTTCAACCAATTCGCTAATACACCATCGTTTTGTTTTAACTGTACATTAAATACAATTGATTTTGAAGGCGGGAATAAAACTTCCTTGTTTAAGGAATAATGAGATGCCTGTGAACGCGATACAAATCCGCCAAAGCCGGGCACCACTACATAATCGTGATTATGTAGCAGTTCGGAAATTCCTTTTAATATGGATTTTTGTACCAACATTTTAATGGGGCATCAAATTTAGCATTTAATACCAAATTTAGTCTTTACAAGGGGCTAAATCAAGCAAAAAAATTTAATAATTATAGAGGCTTTTCAACCTAATGTTCAAAAAGTATATTACTTTTGTGGCCCTATGTTTTTGAAACGCAGCTTATTGGTTTTTGCAGGGTTTTTTACCCTGTTGAGCTTTAGTGTTTTGGGTCAAAACAAAGAGACCGTTAACACCAAGGAACTTCTTTTAAAAATGGTGAAATCAATTAAGGATGTTCAGGGATTAAAATATAGTCTTAAAATTACTGAGCGTGGCAAAAAGGGATATAATCATTATGAATCGTCGGTTAAATTAATTCGTAAACCTCGTCAGCTTTACATTTACATTAAGGGAATTGAAGTATTGTGGACACAAGGCACCAACGATAAAAAAGCGTTAGTAAAACCAAATTCATTTCCTTACATCAATTTGAATCTTGACCCAATGGGGAATTTGATGCGTCAGGATCAGCACCACACCATTAACGAGATGGGCTTTGATTATTTTGGCAGTATCATTGAGTATGTAATTTTAAAATTTGGCGATAAGTTAGAAGACGGTGTAAAATACGATGGAGAAGAACGCTATAATAATC
>CAYQDP010000259.1:0-4627 GCA_964416235.1 uncultured Flavobacteriaceae bacterium
ACTTAAATCAAACTGGATTTTAATGGCTTCAAACGGCGTACGGTCCTCCCAGGCCATCTCAATAATGCGATTAATATCAGTCTCTGATAAAACCGCTTGTGGCTTTATTTTTTCATAGGCCAAGGGTGATGGCAGATCGCTGTAATAACAATGTGTGTCCATACACCTTAAAAACAAACAAATCAAAAGTTTGTTCAATAAAAAAAGGCCCTCATTACGAGAGCCTTTTTATCAAGGAGTAGTATAATTTAATTTTTCTGAAGTTTCTTGACTTCATAACTTCCATTCTCATGTGTGATTTTAACGGTATAAATGCCTTGCGCTAATTCTTTCACGGAAATTTGTTTATTTTTTCCTGCATGAATCGCGCAAATTTTACCTGTTACATCTGTAATTTCTACTGATGCGATAAAATCACTCCAAGGTCCGCTTATGTTGAAAGATTCAACAGTTGGATTTGGATAAACATGCAATGATGTGGCTTCTGTTAATTCCTGACTCTTGATGCCGGTTGCGTTTAAACGTTGGAAGTAATTGAGGTTACCATCATAATCACCGCACATTAAGTCCTTATCACCATCATTATCAATATCCGCAAAGCTCATCATGGCATAACCATTCACCGCAGTTAAGCTAAACGGATTCATTACAGAAGTTGCGAACGCAGGTGCAGATGCTGTACCTGTGTTAGCGAAATAATAAAAATCACCATTCGCATCTGTAGCCATTACATCTAAATCACCATCCCCATCCATGTCGATAAAAGTTGGTGCCGCTACTGAATTGGTAGCAGTTCCTAATGCGGTTAATCCAAATGTATTGGTTTGTGCAGCACCAAAGGCAGGCGAAGATGCTGTTCCATTGTTTTTGAAATATTTGAAATTACCTCCAACTTCTCCCACTAATAAATCCTTATCTCCATCATTATCTAAATCACCGAACGACGGAAAACCAAAAAGATTTACTGCGTTTAATCCGAAAGGATTTTGTGTTGGAGAACCAAATACAGGTGCTGATGCTGTTCCTGTATTCATGAAATACTGGAAATTACCATAGGCTTCCGTAGAAATTATATCTTTGTCGCCATCATTATCAAGGTCTACAATTGCAGGCGTAGCAAACATGTAAGTTGCGGTTAACCCAAAGGGATTAACTTGCGCGGCACCAAACAGCGGCGCAGAAGTTGTTCCTGTATTTTGGAAATAATTCCAATCGCCATAATAATCACCAACCATTAAGTCTAAGTCGCCATCGTTATCCAAATCCACAAAAACCGGACTTGAATTGTAGTTAACGGCCGTTAAACCGAATGTGTTTTGTTGTACGGCTGCAAAGTTTTGTGCTTTTGCATTGTTGGTAAACGTAATTCCGGCAAATAAGGCAGCGGCACCTAATACTTTTTTAAGTTGCCATACTGCAAATACGTTGCGCAGTTCGTTCACCAATCGTTTCACGCGGGAAATTAGATTTTCTAATTCTGCTGAAACAGAAACGCCTGATTGCATCTGTTTAATTCGCTTACTCAGCGATTTTAACTGACGCAACTTACGTTTGTGAGTTGTGTAACTGTGTTTCATACTTGTTTTGTTTTTATATTATTAATTATTCGTTCAGATTATTTATCGCAGCCCAATAGGTGGCGCCCGGTATACTCAAAGCGCCTTTATGGTCGTTGGTTAATGTGTTTAATATATTTGGTCTGATTTTATTCGGAATCACTTGAATATCGTAAATCTCATCTACCGAATTAGTATAGGTGAGTGAACCTGCAATGCTTCCGCTTGGCAAATGTACCGCCGTAATAGTACACTTGTTGGCTTTTTCCGCAAATGCAAGTTTAGCGAAAGTAGAAGAGTTTTTACGGAGTTTAGATGTTGCGATAAACAAGTACTCACTGTGTAAACTCATGCCTCTTACAAATCCTTCTATGCGCGTGACAACATCGTACTTCCCGGTAGACAAATTTATTTTTGCTAATTCTCCGGTGGCGGATAATAACACATACAGTTCGTTGTTGTAAATTTTTGGTGAATGCGGCATTGGTAAACCTCCTGCAATTACTTCATTACTTTCGACATCGAAAATTACTCCGCCTGTTGTAACGGTATCTCTCCAACTTTGATGTGTGTTACCCAAACCAAAAGCAGAAGCATACTTTGGTTTACCATTCTGCAATGCCATGCCGTTTAAATGACAACGGTCTTCAGACACCAACTCAGTAATATTTTTTGGTTTCCATACAGGAACAAAATTAAAATCAGAATCCAATTTTACGAGGCAAGAAAACAAAGTGTTAACAGCGAATAGAGAATCGTTCTCACCAAAATGTAAATCATGTATATCCAGTGCGCCGGTGTGATAAGTAAGGCGCGGTAAAAACATCGTGTCGTACGTGTTTGGTGATTTCGGATAATGCTTAGCCAATTCATCATTCGCCTTAAAAACAATTACCTGATCACGGCAAGCTAAAGCTAATTTATCCTTGTTGTCATTCAAACAAAATCCCATTGGCTTATCAAATGTGCGCGGCAACTGCACCAAATAGTTTTCATCCTTTGGTGAAATAAAAATTAATTTTCCTGCCTGATATGTGCTAATGGCTAAACTGCAATTTAATTTTAAAAGTAATTCCGGCAGCTGCGCTGTATAAGTACACGAGAACGGTGTTAAATTATTGGCAGTAGTAGTGTTTGACATAATTGTATTGGTAAATTTAAAGGTATTCCCCTATTTAAATGAATTTATGAGGTGAAATTTGTTACTATTCCTCTGTTAAATACATCTAAAACTTTAGTTGTCTTGGAATCATAAAACAGAGCCATGCAAAGAAAGGGGCTGCCACCACATCCAAAGTGTAATGAGCGTGTTGTAACAGAATTAAAAAAGCCACAATTAAAACTGAACCTAAATAAAAATATCTTAACCGCGGGTATGGATTTACCAAGTACAATAAACAAACTGTTGCTACATGTCCGGAGAAAAATAAATCCTTTGTAATTCTAACATGTCCATAAAAGAATGTTTCTACAAACGGGTCCTCCAGTGGAATTATTCCATCCGGCGCTTCCAAAGGAAAAAAATAAATACTGGGAATGCGCAATAATAATATTAAAAAATAAGCCTGTACCGCTTGAATAAACTGTATTGGCCGCGGTAAAAGATTAATTATTCCCGTCAAAGCCGTTGAATAAATAATGATAAACGTGATTATCGAAACATTATATGATGGTAAATGCTGTAAAAAATAATCTCCTAATTTTTCGCCCGTTCGCGTTTCAATAAAAGTAAAAAAGTAACTTAGACTAGAAAGCAAGATTAGCAAAAGCACAAGAGTGATAATAACCTGAATTTTAAAACGTACACTACTGAATGCGGTAGTCCAATTGGTTTTAAAATCTTTACTATTAAAATAAATCCATTTCACAATGCAAATTAATTCACTTATTACACAATTCAAAGCGCTTATATGAATTGATTTTGTAATTTAGAGCTGTACATGAAAGTAGATAAATTTATCAGCCAAAGTGGCTTTACATCAAGGAGGAAGGCTTGTGATTTAATTGAGGAAAGTCGAATTACCGTTAACGGAAAAATTGCCAATTTCAGCACAAAAATTAAAGAGGGAGATATTGTAAAAGTTGATGGAAAAATTATTGAGGCAAAAGAATTTAAACCGGTGTATATCGCTTATCATAAACCTAAAGACATCGTTTGCACCACTGAGAAAATTAAAGGAAACATTGTAGATGCAATTAATCATCCTGAAAAAATATATCCGGTGGGAAGATTGGATAAAGATTCAGAGGGTTTAATTTTACTAACGAATCACGGGGAAATCATCAATAAAATATCGCATGCTGAGGAAGGGCATGAAAAAGAATACATCGTTACTTTAAATCTACCTGTAAGAAAAAAATTCCTGGAAGAAATTTCTCAAGGCATTGAAATATTGGGAGAGATAACCAAGCCTTGCAAAACAGAACTGGTTCCGGGCACCAAGCGTTTGTTTAAAATAATTCTCACGCAAGGTTTAAACCGACAAATCCGCCGCATGTGCAATGAGTACGACTATCAGGTAATTAAATTGCAACGTGTCCGCGTTATGAATATTCATCTCGGAAAACTTAAACCCGGAGAATGGAGAGAATTAAGCGAAGAAGAATTAAAAACTCTAATGAAAGAGTTGGAATAAATTGAATCCGATTTATTGAATTCTTTAACGATTTTTTTATGTTACTTTTTGGTTCGCCAATTGCCAGCGTTAAGATAAATTATTCCTTTACTTTTTTCCTTGATGAAAAAAGTAAACAATCCTGATAGCTATCCGGACGGGATAAGCTCTTAGCGAAAGAGAGAATTTTTGTGGTGTAATTAGCTGCATTAGAAACGGACAGCTCCTCGCCCTGCTAAGGGGGAGTGCACTTCCGTGTAAGCGGAAGAGCGAGGGGGTTTAATAACAAGCAATTTCTTTACTTATAACATAAACCCCTCTGTCCTGCGGACATCTCCCCTTTGCAGGGGAGAAATCAGTCGTGGTTCATTTTAACATTGCGTTCCCTATATTCTACATTCTCCATTCGGAGAGTTCCATCGAAGACGATACAACCGTAATCCGGCCTCATTTTAT
>CAYQDP010000260.1:0-4593 GCA_964416235.1 uncultured Flavobacteriaceae bacterium
GAATTAAACCATTCATCAGTTACATTAAAAGAAAAAGAACAGCTCTTAAAAGAAATTCATCATAGAGTAAAAAACAACCTTCAAATAGTTTCAAGTTTACTGAGTCTGCAATCAGAAAGTACAGCTGACATTCGCTTTCTTAACATGATTAGAGAAAGTAAAAACCGAATCAATTCAATGGCTTTAGTTCATGAAATGCTTTATAAATCCAAAGATTTAAATCGCATCGAGTTGAAGGAATACATCACCCGGTTAAGTAATAGTCTTATTAACTCATTTTCAGGCAATCAGGCTAATGTGAAAGTGAATCTTGAAATACAAGAGAATCTATTTCTCGAAATTGACAAAATGATTCCTGTTGGTTTAATTTTAAATGAATTAATAAGCAATAGTTTTAAATATGCCTTTTCTGATAGAAACCAAAATTTAATAGGAATTAAATTGTTTAAAACCGGAAAACTAATTAAAATGGAAGTTTACGACAACGGTATTGGATTTCAGGAAGGGGTAAAAAGTTCTAATCTAGGTTTACAATTAATTCGCATGTTAAGTGAACAATTAAACGGAAAATGTATTTTTAGGAATGATAATGGTGCAAAATTTGAATTAATTTTTTCGGAAGAATGAAGAAAGGAAACATACTAATTATAGAAGATGAAGAAGCTTTATTAAATACTCTTAAGCTTAATTTAGAATTAGAAAACTACAATGTGTTAACGGCTAATTCCGGAAATCAAGCTTTAAAAGTTTTTAGTGAAAATAACAAAATCATTCATCTCATTTTACTGGATGTAATGTTACCTGAAATTAGCGGCTTTGATTTACTAACACAATTTAAGAAGACGAACGACAGCATTCCTGTGATATTTTTAACAGCCAAATCTTTGAGTTCTGATAAAATCACAGGACTTAAATTGGGAGCTGAAGATTATATCACCAAACCTTTTGAACTCGAGGAGTTATTATTACGCATTAACAATGTAATGAAGCGGTTTCCGAGTAAAACTTCTAATGTCTTCAATATTGGTGCTTGCGAAATTAATTTTGATAATTTTGAAATAAAAGATGTAAATGGTAAGTCTCATAGTCTTTCCAAACGTGAAATTGGTTTATTAAAATTATTAACCGAATCAGAAGGTAAAGTCATTTCCAGAGATGAAATCATAGATTCTTTATGGAAAGAAGACGAAAATGCCTCCTCACGAACCATAGATAATTACATTTTAAATTTCAGAAAATACTTTGAGAGTAATCCAAAAGACCCACGCCACTTCCACTCTATTCGCGGAGTTGGATATAAGTTCATATCCAATTAAGGATTTTTCTTAATCCAGTTTTGAAGTTCCTTTTTATCGGTATCAAAAGTTAAAACATCTACAACTTTATAGTAATTCTTCTTATCAACTGTGCGCTTATACGCCCATTTTGCGAAATCTACTTTACGGTTATCGAAACTAAATTGTTTGCAAACACTCGCCACTTGCGCTGAGTTTAAATATTCCTGATCAAACACAAATTTTGCTTTTTCCAATTTACTATCATCGAAACTTTCATTTTTAACGGTGTTTAATTTATCGTTAAAGTCGTTGGTATTCATCGCTACAAGTACAGGTGTAGTTGGTGTGGGAGTAGCTGTTGGCGTAACCGTTGGAGCTGTGGTAATTGGATTATTGGCACCAATCAAAACCTTACTGATTAAATTTAAAGTAAAAGCTCCGTACTGATCCTTTCCTAATTGATAAGTACTTTCATATCCGGGTGTACTCTGAATATTAAAATTAATCGGATATTGATTTCCCTGAACCCAAACTTTGGTGCGGTATTCATTTTCTTCTGCAAATTCAAATGTAGATTTAACCGCATACTGATTGCTTAAACGAATACCATTTAATGATACCATAAAAGGTTGATTGGTACTGGTGTAAATAATAACCTTTCCGAAATTTTGAGCGTAAATAAAATGGATTGCAAATAGAAATAAAATAGTAATTGATTTTTTCATGTTTGTGTTTTTAGATTAGATTTTCAAATTATGTGCCGCGATTTGTTTAAATATGTTAATTAGAATTTAATACCAATAACTAATATATCATCCACTTGTTCATGTGTGCCTTTCCAGCTATCGATTGATTTCTCAATTTTTTGTTTCTGCTCGTTCATGTTTAATTTATAAGTTTCAGAGAAAAGCTCTCTTAATCGTTTTGAAGAGTATTTCTTTCCTTTTTCACCGCCAAACTGATCAGCATACCCATCTGTATAAAGATACAACACATCCCCTTCTGAATAATTCAACTCTATCTCTTCAAAAACCTTATCACCGGTGCGCATCCCTCCCATAGAGAATTTATTCCCCCTTATTTCCTTTAGTTCATTGTTCTTAACAAAAACAACGGGACGTTTTGCAGACGTAAGTATAATCTGATTTTTGGCCTTATTGACTTTAATTAAACTTAAATCCATCCCGTCTTGAACTGAACTGTCTGTATCTTTTTGTTGCTTAAGAGTAAAGTTTATTTGCTTGTCAAGTTCATTCAATATTTCAGAAGGCTTCGTGATTTTATTATCGATTACAGTTTGATTTAACAAACTGCTTCCAATTACCGTCATAAAAGCGCCTGGAACACCGTGTCCTGTACAATCGGCGCGTACCAAGATATACTCATCACGATTTAACTCGTGAAACCAGAAAAAATCACCGCTTACAATGTCTTTCGGTTTATAAAAAATAAATGACAATGGGATGCTACGATAAATAGTTTCTTCATGGGGAAGAACAGCGTATTGAATTCGTTTAGCGTAATTAATGCTGTCTGTAATATCTTTTTGTTTAGATTCTATTTCTTTGCTTTTATCCTCAATTCTTCCCTGTTGCAATTGCATATACGCGAAAGCACGGCTAAACAACACAACAAATCCCAAAATAATAAAAGTTATCATTACAGAATATTCCAAACTTGCGCAAATGAAATAAAAAAACCATCCGACTAAAAAAGACCAGGTTGCGATTACAAATTGCCCAATTCTTGGATTATTAAACATGAAAGAAGAACCAACAGTAATTACAATAATATTTAACCAGGTAGGAGAATTGGGACCTGAATAATACATAAAAGGAATAAACAATATTCCATTAATCCCCATAATCCAATAGCCGGGCTGAAAATTTTTCTTCTGACTTAAAAACAATGTGATGGAAGCAACTGCCGGAAAAATAAGGGAAAAAATTAATGTGATTATCCAATTATTAGAAAGGTAAATGATCAGCGCATTAAATGGTAAATCCACCAAAGGAAACACCTTAAAAATGTAATTCCATTGCTCTTTTTTATAATTTATTTCGTTTTGATTCATCAACAATTTAAATAATAAAACTCTTTATCGGTTACTCTTTTTATGAAGGTTAAATATAACATTTCACTTAATATCAAGTAATTAAATCGCAATTATTTAGAATTATAATTCATATCAAATTGTTATATTTATATCCTACAGAAATTTATTAAACTTATTTATAATATGAACTCATTAATGAACTATGCCTGTGGACAATGGGTGGCAGGCGCCGATAAGGGACAGGAATTATATAATGCTATTAATGGTGATTTAATTGCTACTGCAAGCAGCAAAGGACTGGATTTTGGAAAAATGCTGGATTATGCCCGTACAGTGGGTGGTCCAAAACTTCGCAAGATGACATTCCAGGAGCGTGGTTTAATGTTACGTGCATTAGCTATGCATCTCTTAAGTAAAAAAGATTTATTCTATAAAATAAGTTGGGCAACCGGCGCTACTAAAATTGACAGTTGGGTGGATATTGAAGGTGGTATTGGTAACTTATTTACCTATGCTTCTTTGCGTAAACAATTTCCTAATGAACCTTTTTGCTATGAGGGTGAAGTTGCCCGTTTATCAAAAAACAACACTTTCATTGGGCATCACATTTGTGTACCAAAAGAAGGCGTCGCCATTCATATCAATGCGTTTAACTTCCCTGTATGGGGAATGCTGGAAAAAGTAGCAGTGAACTGGTTTGCAGGTGTTCCTGCCATTGTAAAACCGGCCACACTTACCTCCTACCTTACAGAAGCTGTAGTAAAAGAAATTATTGCCAGTAAAATTTTACCGGAAGGTGCTTTGCAATTAATTTGTGGCAGTGCCAACGGTATTCTTGACCATGTCATTAATCAGGATGTTGTTACTTTCACAGGTTCTGCCTCTACAGGTAAAATGCTGAAATCGCATCCTCGTTTAATGGAGGAATCGGTGCATTTTAACATGGAAGCTGATTCTCTAAACTGCTGTGTGCTTGGTCCGGATGTTACACCTGATAAACCTGAATTCGATATTTTCATTAAGGAAGTGGCAAGAGAAATCACCACAAAGGCAGGACAAAAATGTACGGCTGTACGTCGTGTAATTGTTCCTGAAAACATGGTGGAAGATGTGCAAATTGCATTAGGCAAACGTTTGGCTCAAACGGTAATCGGAGACCCAAATGTAGAAGGTGTAAAAATGGGTTCATTGGCAGGTAAATCACAATTAACGGAGGTACGCGAGAAAGTTGAGCAACTCAGCAAAACACAAAAAATCGTT
>CAYQDP010000261.1:0-4582 GCA_964416235.1 uncultured Flavobacteriaceae bacterium
TCATCTACTCCAATAATATAAGCCAACAAAGTATTGGCAATAATGAATGAAAGCAGAAAAAACAAAGTAAACTTAGAAACACGCTTCATGATTTTGTCGGTAGTCCAAGGCGCATGTTTTAATGCCTTTTGATAATTCGCATCGCCTTCAATCCAATACTCAATGCGGCGGAACAACATTTCCATGAAAATGGTTTGGGGACAAGCCCATCCGCAAAAGACACGGCCGAAGACTACAGTAAATAATGCTATGAACACAATGAAGATGAGCATGCCCAGCATGAAGATGAAAAAATCCTGCGGCCAGAAAATCATGCCAAAGAGGATAAATTTCTTCTCAACAATATTCAGCATAAAAAGCGGAACATCATTAATCTTAATGAATGGAATAGCGAAAAAAAGTACGAGATAAATGTAACTTAAGTATTTTCTCCAGTTGTAGAATTTACCCGATGGTTTTGTCGGGTAAATCCAAACGCGCTTACCTTCCTTATCTACGGTAGCTATACTGTCTCGGAATGATTCGTTGTCAGTATTATTAGAATTTTGTTTGTTCTTTATATCAGAATCAGAGTCCATAATTATTTTTTCACTTCAGCACTTGGCTTTGCTAAGCTATCCACAGGCACAACAACCTTCAACGAATCTGCAATTACTGTAGTAGAATCACTTGCGGCCGGCGCACCATCTTCCTTATACAAATCACCTTGAGGAGCTTTACCGTTCGGAGGATTAGTGCCTTTTAAAGTACGAATGAAAGAAGTTACCTGAGCGATTTGCATTGGAGATAAATCTTCTTTCCATGCTTTCATTCCTTTATCGGCAAAACCATATTTAACTGTTTTAAAAATATCCTGAATACTTCCACCGTGGATCCAATATTCATCGGCGAAATTAGGACCAACTCCACCCTCACCTAATTTACCATGACAAGCCGCGCAGTTTGCCTGATACACTTGCTTACCGCTTTCAAGGTCAGAAGCGCCATCCAGCATTTTCACTGTTGTTTCATCTACATTATTAGCGGCAGTTTTCATATAGGCTTCCACTTCAGCTTTAGCTTTCGCAATTTCCATATTATATTCCGCTTCCTGCAAATCGCCGGTACCTGAGATATGGTAGTGAATTAAATAAAATACGGCCACCACAATTGTAAGGTAAAAACCATACTTCCACCATGGCGGTAAATCATTGTCTAATTCTTTGATGCCATCGTAATCGTGGTCGAGCATAATTTCCTGCTCACGCTCCACTTCAACAGCCGCATTTAATTTATCGAAAATTGTTTTTTCAACCGGTTTAACTTTTTTAAGTGCGGCCTCAGCCGACTTTTCTGCCTCAGCAGCAACTAACATGCCCTTTAACGCGTAATATAAACCGAAGATGAAAAATAATTCGAGGAGAATAATGCCTAGCATGAAGTAGAAAGTAAACATATCCAAACCGCCAATCAACCAATCGTTAGCCTCCACAGCCACAGGGGCTTCTTGCGCGTTAGCCATTAAAGCAGAAAACATAAACAGTGCAACTGCTCCGATCTTTGCTGAACCTGAGTTACCAGCTTTTGCCTTCTTTATTTTATCCTGAAAATATTCACTTTGACTTACATTTTTTACGGCATTAGCCATGCCTACAATAACAATTACCAGAATTACTATAATTGCCAACAATGTATTAAACAAAGTGTTTGAAAAACAGGAAGGTTCATTTACCTGAGCTTCCTGGGCAAAATTTATTAGAGGCATACCAACAAACATCAGTAACCACATTTTACTTTTTTGAGTTTTAGTTTTCATAAGCCGGCTTTTATTGTAATTCGTTACTTACAGGAATGTTTTTAACCTTATTGATATATGACTTATCTGCTTTAATTACATAAAGTGTAACCAAAGCAAAAAACATAAAGAAAATCATAAGAGAAACTAACGGATAAATTCCGATGCCTGTTATCGATTCTAAATAATTGATGAATTTCATGGCTATAATTTTATTTGTTGGCTACTTCTTTATTTTCTGCTTTAATATCTTTACCCATCCGCTGTAAGTAGGCTATCAGCGCGATGATTTCTTTGCTAGAAGCTGTTTCAATTCCATCTTTTTTCAAATTAGTTGTAATTTCTTCCGCTTGCTTATTTAAATCATCAATAGCTTTGTCTTCATAACCTTCCGGATAAGGAACTCCTAAAGTTTTCATGGCTTTAATTTTTCCTCTTAACAAAGAAGTATTTAAATCATCATCCAATAACCAAGAGTAAGGCGGCATAATAGAGTTAGGCGACATACTTGTTGGATCTAACATGTGATTGTAATGCCAGCTGTCGGGATATTTACCACCAATGCGCGCTAAATCCGGACCTGTTCGCTTAGAACCCCATTGGAATGGATGATCGTAAACGAATTCACCAGCCTTAGAATATTCGCCGTAACGGGCAGTTTCGCTTCTGAACGGGCGAATCATTTGCGAGTGACAAACGTAACAACCTTCACGCACATAAATATCACGACCTTCTAATTCAAGCGGTGTGTATGGTTTTACACTGGAGATAGTAGGAATATTTGATTTTACTAAGAAAGCCGGAACGAATTCGATGATACCACCAATGGCTACAACAATTAAGCTTAACACCATTAGCTGTACGGGCTTGCGCTCAATCCAACGATGCCAGTGGTCTTTTGAATGTGAGTGATACTCGCCACTTAGTGCAGGGGCTTCTGCTTCCTCTACTTCAAGGAAGTTACCAATCTTAACAGTTTTAATTAAGTTGTAAGTCATAACAATGGCACCAATAAGATATAATGTTCCACCAATTGCTCTCGCGATATAGAATGGCATCATTTTGGTTACAGTATCCATGAACTGCCATTTTAATTGTCCTTCAGGAGTAAAATCTTTCCACATAGAGCTTTGCATGAAACCTGCCCAATATAAAGGCACAGCGTAAACTACAATTCCTAACGTTCCAATCCAGAAATGCATGTTCGCCAATTTATCGGAATATAATTTAGTTTGGAATAATCGTGGGATTAACCAATATAAAATACCAAAGGTTAAGAAACCGTTCCAGCCTAATGCGCCTACGTGAACGTGAGCGATAGTCCAATCGGTAAAGTGACTAATAGCGTTTACATTTTTAAGAGATAACATCGGACCTTCAAACGTTGCCATACCATATGCAGTTACAGCCACCACTAAAAACTTCAACACAACACTGTCACGCACGCGATCCCAGGCACCGCGTAAGGTTAATAAACCATTAATCATACCACCCCAACTTGGAGCAAGTAGCATTATGGAAAATACAACACCGAGAGATTGTGCCCAATCAGGGGTGGCGGTATATAATAAGTGGTGAGGTCCGGCCCAAATGTAAATGAAAATTAAGGCCCAGAAGTGAATGATGGATAATCGATACGAGAACACCGGACGATTGGCTGCTTTTGGCAAGAAGTAATACATTAAACCTAAGTAAGGCGTAGTTAAGAAAAACGCCACCGCGTTATGTCCGTACCACCATTGTACTAAGGCATCTTGCACACCTGCATACCAGGAATAAGACTTAGTTAATGAAACCGGAATTTCAATAGAGTTTACGATGTGTAACATCGCAACCGTAACGAAAGTGGCGATATAAAACCAAATGGCAACGTATAAATGGCGTTCACGACGACGTAAGATAGTACCGAACATATTCCAGCCAAATACCACCCACACTAAAGTGATTAAAATATCGATTGGCCACTCTAGTTCAGCGTATTCTTTACCGGTAGTATAACCTAATACTAAGGTTAAAGCCGCTAACACGATAATTAATTGCCATCCCCAGAAGTGAATTTTACTGAGCATATCGCTAAACATGCGCGCTTTTAATAAGCGTTGCATCGAGTAATAAACACCCATAAAAATACCATTACCTACAAACGCGAAAATGATAGCATTCGTGTGAATTGGCCTTACACGCCCAAAAGACGTATAGGGAAGGTCAAAATTTAAAGCCGGCAGAACTAATTGTAGGGCGGCTAATAAACCTGCCAGCATACCTACCAAACTCCATAAGATAGTTGCATAGGCAAACATTTTAACTATTTTGTTGTCATATCTGAATTTTTCCAGTTCCATAGATGTGTGTGTTTTATTTGTTTGTTTTATGTTGGTTTTGCTTGTTTTCCTCATCGAAGAGCATTCGAACAGAAGGTGTGTAATCATCTTCATATTGTCCGCTTTTAACCGACCATATAAAGGCAATTAAAAAGCCGACTGCTACTATTAGACTTGCCACTATAAGTATAAAAACTACGCTCATAATTTCGTTAACAAATGTATTTGTGCTTAAATTGGTTTAGTTTGAGAATCGTCAGTTGGAATTATGACTTTTCTCATGTTTTGAT
This sequence comes from uncultured Flavobacteriaceae bacterium, assembly GCA_964416235.1. GTDB lineage: Bacteria > Bacteroidota > Bacteroidia > B-17B0 > Aurantibacillaceae > JAHEYG01. The sequence goes on from CAYQDP010000261.1 coordinate 4,386, forward strand.
TTAATAAGGGTTAATTAGTTATTGGTCATTGTTTTCTCCTCATTTATTGTATTCCAACCCTTTTTTCGGGAAATCCAATTTCTTTCAATTTTTGTTTAACCAAACTCATATCAACCGATTGGTCATATTCAATGGTAATTTCATTACTTGGGATATCCACATTTACCGCTTTAATACCCGCTATTTGTATTAAAGCT
>CAYQDP010000262.1:0-4578 GCA_964416235.1 uncultured Flavobacteriaceae bacterium
TTGGGAATCACGGAAAATGGCGCCAAGTTCTATTTTATTTTACGTAGGCATCAATAAAAAATTACCAAATCTTCTTCATCATAATTTGTTTTTCGATGAAGATTTTGAATTACATTCTCAAGAAATTTACACAACTCCTAAATGGCCAAGTAAACCATTACTGTATGTAAGTTGTACTTCAAAAACTGACCCTGTTACCGCGCCTGAAGGTTACGAAAACTTAACCATCCTCATTCCGGTTGCACCGGGATTAAATGAAAGTGAAGAAATTAAAGAGAAGTATTTTAATTTGGCTATAGAACGTATTGAGAAAAAAATTGGTATGAGCTTTAAAGAAAACATCATCTTTAAACATATTTATTCGCCAAAAAATTTCATTAATGATTACAACTCTTTTAAAGGAAATGCCTACGGCCTAGCGAACACTTTGCTTCAAACTGCGCATTTAAAACCTTCCATTAAGAGTAAAAAAGTAAAAAATCTGTTCTACACCGGACAATTAACAGTTCCCGGGCCGGGAGTTCCGCCTTCTTTAATTTCAGGAAAACTAGTTGCTGATCAAATAAACAATTATTTCAAGTAAGTGATGGAAGAAGTTGTACTTGTAAATGAAAAGGACGAATCCATCGGCCGGATGGAAAAAATGGAGGCACATGAAAAAGGACTTCTTCACCGTGCTATTTCTGTATTCATTTTGAACGAAAAAGGTGAAATGCTCTTACAAAAACGCGCTTTACACAAATATCACAGCGCCGGTTTATGGACAAACACCTGTTGCAGCCATCCTCGTCCCGGTGAAGACACTAAAATGGCTGCAGAGCGCCGGCTTTTTGAAGAAATGGGAATAAAAACCTCTTTAATTCATAAAGGACAATTTATATACAAAACTGAATTTGGCAACGGGCTTACTGAATTTGAACTGGACCATGTTTTTACCGGTATTCATAGCGTAAATCCTGAATTAAATCCTGAAGAAGCTGCCGATTTTTGCTGGAAATCCGTTAATGACATACGAATAGATATAAAATCCAATCCAAATAACTACACCTCATGGTTTAAAATAGCCATTGAAAAGTTTTTTAGTTAATATACGGTTCATATTCCCGTATTTTGTCATTTTAAAAAATATCCTATATTTGTTAAACGTAAGGTTTAAGTATTGGTTCAACCTGCTTTTATGAAAGAAAAAGTTTTAATCATCCTATTATTCTGCATAGCCATTGGTTGCACTTTTGTATCCATGACTCCCTATAACACAGGTTTTTTAATCATTTCTATAGGAATGGGATTGACGGTTTGCAGTTTAATCATGGCTTTTTTTATTAGTCCGTGGTATTTAGGCACTTTCAAAGACCGTTTTAAAAAGTCATTAAAACTTGGTTTTATTTTAGCATCTTCATTTTACATTTTAGGCTACTGTTTTATTCTACTTGAATCATTAATACGATAGTTAGTATGTCATCCATCTTCAAAATATTATCGGTTATTACAGTGGTACTTTGCTGCATTGGAATGTTTTTCCTTGGCGGATTTTCCTTACATGAAGGTTATAACCCAATAAAACCTGAAATTGATACTCAATTTGGTCCGGGCTATTCAGAAGCTAACTTTGATAAAATAAATGAGGGCATGGATTCAACTGAAGTGATAAAATTAGTTGGCCGTCCGATTGGTGTAATTGGAAGTTCTTCTAAACTTTGGTACTACTCAACCGATGGAAAATGTAAATGGCAAAATTTTGCATGGTTAGCCCGTGCTGTAGTTATTGACCGTAACGGTAAAGTAAGACAAGTACAAAAATCTATACGCTACGATTAATCCTTAAATCTGATTTGTTTCGGGTTAATTCCCAAACTTTTTAAAAATTCAACTAGTTTTTCCTTTGCTTTCGTATTCCCTTTAAGTTCAGGTTGAGAATAATCTTTGAATTCCTTCACGATAAACGAATCTCCCTTTCCAAAATCAACACTCTCTACATACTTCTTAATTTCACTCTTTTCGTATTCAGATAATTCTTGATCAGGATATTTAATTAAAAGACTGTCTTCTCCAGGTGGATGGGCCTCTTTAAAAACCAAAATTAAATAATTTGATTCGTTATTTGATTTAAATGAATATTTAGTGGAATCTGCTTTTGATATTTCTATCAGTTCTTCTTGCTCTGATGATGAATTACTGTTTGGTTTATCAATTGAAACAGTTGGTTCATTCATTTTATTACGTTTTCGTTTCTTTGCCTCGCGTTTCTTTTTTCTCACTTTTGCATTTGTTTGAATTCGTTTCATCACCACTTTTTTATCAGGTAAACCAACTTGCTTTGCAAAGCATCCCCAGCGTAAGCAGATGTAAGGAAATTTATCGTGAATGGCGCAAGAGCTGAGTAAAAGCGTTATTAGAATTAACAATGATACTCGAATATGAACCGCTTTATGCATTTAGTCGAATGTACAAAAACAAACAATACATCTTCCAATAATTTTCATATATTGCATATACAAACACGCCTCCCCTTTTTATTTATTAAAGATGAAAAAAATCATTGCCTTATTATTCATAGTTGGGAAACTTTTTGCAGTTCCTCCGGCAACAACCGTTGAGTTTATTAAAATAGATCAGTTTGGTTACAAACCGAACGATGAAAAAATTGCAGTGATTGCGAATCCTATTACAGGGTACAACAACACAACACCATTCTCGCCAGGTAGTACATATCAGGTGCGCGAATGGACAACCAATAACGTAGTTTTCACAGGTTCCATTACCCCTTGGAATGCAGGAGCTACACAAACGCAATCGGGTGATAAAGTATGGCACTTTAATTTCAGTTCTTTGACGACTCCAGGGTTTTATTACATTTTTGATGTAACTAATAACGTTGGCTCTTATAAATTTGAAATTAATAACTGCGTTTATAACAATGTAATGAAAGCGGCAGTACGTATGTTCTATTACCAACGTTGCGGCATGGCAAAAGCTTTTCCATATGCTGATACAGGATTTGTAGATGGAGTTTGTCACAAAGGAACACAACAAGATACAGATTGCCGATTATATAATAACACCAATATTTCTACTTCAAAAGATTTATCGGGTGGATGGCACGACGCCGGGGATTATAACAAGTATGTGAACTTTGCTTATTCTCCACTAATTGACATGCTATTGGCTTATGAATACAATCCAACTGTTTTTACGGATGATTATAACATCCCCGAATCAGGAAACGGAATTCCTGATTTGTTAGACGAAGCAAAGTATGAGTTAGATTGGTTCATTAAAATGCAGGGTAACGACAGCTCTTTGATTTCTGTTATTGGTGGGGGTTCCGCAAGTCCTAATTCCGCCGACGCCGCATTCCGACGTTACGGTCCGCCTACCACGGCAGCCAGTTTAACCGGTGCTTCCGCATTTGCCTTGGCTGCCATTCAATTTAGTGCCATTGGACAAACCACCTATGCCGCTACTTTACAAGCACGCGCTATAAAAGCATGGCATTGGGCAAATAACCATCCTAATATTACATTTTATAATGCCGGAACCTTAGCCGCCGGAGAACAACAAACAAGCGTATATGATACCGATATGCGTAAGTTGGCAGGTGCTATCTATTTGTATGCACTTACAGGAAATAATTTTTACAGAACTTATGTGGACGCAAATGTTCCCAATGCACATTTAATAATGTGGACCTATGCCTACCCTTTTGAAGCGGTTGAGCAAGATGCCCTACTTTACTATACCAAAACACCGGGAGCCACAACGGCTATCCGCAATCAAATTATTAATTCCTATTCGGTAAGTATGCAAACAAATAATGCAGACAATTTACCCGCGCATATAAATAAAACAGATGCTTACAGAGCCTGGATGGCTAATAACAATTACACATGGAACAGCAATCAAACTAAAAGCAAACAAGGTATAATGTTCCTATTAATGAATCAGTATAATTTAAATTCTGCCAATTCTACGAATTACACGAACGCAGCTTCCGGATTTGTACATTACATGCATGGTGTAAATCCAAATACTAAAGTTTATTTAAGCAATATGAAAAAATACGGAGCTGAAAACTACGTAAAACAATTTTATCATAGCTGGTTTAAAGACGGAAGTGCTTTATGGGATGAGGAAGGTGTTTCCACCTTTGGTCCGGCTCCCGGTTATATTCCGGGTGGACCAAATCCAAGCTATTCACTTGCTTCATGTTGTCCGAGTACATGTGGAAGTGCTGCGAATAATGCACTTTGCTTAACAAATGTAACACCACCCATGGGACAACCCATTCAAAAGTCTTATAAAGATTTTAATAATGATTGGCCGGTTAACAGTTGGGAAATCACAGAGGCCGGAATTTATACAAATGCCGCTTATGTAAGGATGTTATCCAAGTTTATAAGCACCGGTTGCAGCACAAGTACCGCAATTGAAAATAATCAACCAAAGTCAAATTATGAGGTAAGATTATACCCTAATCCTACAGAAAACAAAGTGTTTATACAATTAAATAGTAAAGAAACAGGTTTTAGTTGCAAAATATACTCAGTAAGCGGACAGCTATTAGCGGAAGGTGTAGAT
>CAYQDP010000263.1:0-4563 GCA_964416235.1 uncultured Flavobacteriaceae bacterium
CAAGCGGCCCAGGTCCTTTGAGTAGTTTTTATCAAAAGTTTCCGAACGGTTCCGGTGTTGGAATACATGATAAAGCTAAGAATTTTGATTACTCAATTGTTTACCCGAATCCAAGCGAAGGATTAATTAGTATTTCAAATAGCAAAGAAAAAATCCGGAATGTATATGTTACAGATAATTTGGGCCGGCAGGTTTTTGAATTACCAAATCAATCAAATGACAATGTTATGACAATTGACATGAGTAACTTTTCGCGAGGACTTTATTTTTTAACCATACAACTTGAGAACTCTATTGAAACGAAAAAAATACTTTTGGAATAATTTGCTTTTAATAGAAAATTATATTACCTTAGTACTAATTCCCGCAAGCCATGTTACATTGGCTTTACAACAATTACCCTTTTATTGTTAAATCATTAGTAATCAAAAGCTATTTTTGCATCGATTTTAGCTAAAAGGTTTTTAGTTTAAATTTTAACAAAAGTCCTTTGAACTATAAAATCAATTTTTGGTTATTGTATTAAGCAGAAATTAAAAAATTGTAAAATTTAATTTTGGTACTTTATATAAGTTTGGTATTTTTAAACGTTTAATTAATTAAATAAATCACACAAATCATGAATAAACATCTACTCCTAGGGTCGGCGCTTTTAGCAGCTATCAGCGCGTACCCGCAAAACGGAAGACTCGCAAAACCGACTGGTGCCGTTGAACGCATCATCCGTACCGAGTACAACGAAAACACCAACCAAAACAGCTCAGCTGTTGCAGGTCCGGTAAAACAAATTAAGCATAACATTAATCCTTCTGGAAAGGTAATGGCAGCAACTAAATTTACAGGTTCAATGAACGTGTTTGGTTATTTAGTTTCTCAATCAAAGCCATTAACTTACAATAAGGGTATTAATACAATTGCTTTCGTGCACCGTAAAAGTGCTACTTATACCCCAGCTTCAAACGGTAACTCTGGTTCAATCGTAGCTATGATTGGTACAGGTTGGCCTTCTTTAGTTTGGGATTCAACTTGTATCTGGACTAACACTACAAACTTAGCGCGTTACCCTCAGGGTGGTATCTACAACCCATCAGGTAATACTAACAAAAATAACGCTTATGTTTTAGGTATGGGCCCTGTAACAGGTGGTTCAGGTTGGTTAGGAAACTGGTATGCATCTAAATCATTAAATGGTGCTGGTACTAACGCTCCTGGAACTGATCAGCAATCTCACTTAGATGCTTCTCCAACTATTAAAAAACATGCTATGTCACGTTACTCATTCACATCTATCGACGGTGGATTAGTTCGTTCAATGGCTACAGTATTAAATGACATCAACGGTACAACTAACCCAACTTACGGTTTACGTGGTGCTGCAATGGTAAAAGGTCAATTTAACGCAGGTGCTTTTGTATGGTCTGTTGACTCTTTCATTCCTCCGGTAAATACACGTACTGATGGAAGTGCATTAGTTTATGGCGTTCCTGTACAAGCATGGAATGAAGCCGGTACTACTGGTTATGTTGTAATGTTAGGTTCTCGTGCTGGTGCTCCAATTCAAATGAGCGGTTACCAACCTATCGTTTACAAAACTACTAATAGTGGTGCTAGCTGGAGTTTAATTCCTAATAATGACTTTACAACTGGTTGGTTTAAAGCATTTACAGATCGTGCTTACCCTATTACAACAAACTCTAACGTAATTGTTCCTAACTTCCAAGGAAGTGAAGGTTTTGACGTAACAGTTGATGCTAGTAATTCTTTACACTTTGTTAGTATGGCATATGGGCACTATAGCGCTCATGTTGACTCATTAGGATACCGTTTTGTATTCGGAACAGAACAATATTCTTATGGCAACAATGGTCCTTTTAATTATCCATTAATTTATGACTGGACATTGAAAAATGCTGGTGGTTGGTCATACCATGTAGTTGACTCAATGGGAACTGAAGGTCCTTCAGGAACTAGCGGTCAGCCAGGTTATAACACAAACCCTTGGTCAGATGGTTCAGGTGCTAAAATGGACTTAGATGCTCGTATCCAAGTAAGCCGTTCTCCTGATGGCCGTAAGTTATTCTATAGCTGGACTGAATCAGATTCAGTTATCGTAGGTTTAAAATGGAATATCTACCCTGATATTAAAATGAAAGGTTATGATGTTACAGTTAACATGATGACTCCTCGTGTAAATGTTTCTACAGGTATTACTAACGCTGACCAAATGTCTTACTTCCACTACATGAGTGACAAGGCGTTAGGATCTAGCTTTAACTGTATGACTATTCCTTTCACTATTGCTCACAACTCTACTAACGATGGTGGTTCTGCAGTTAATGCTTATTACTTAGATCATGCTCAACTTTGCCCATCTTCATTTACAGTTCCAGTAATGGCTCCTGTAAGTGTTGGTAATGTTGCAAAAGCTGAAGTTAACTTTGATGTAATGAACTTCCCTAACCCTGCTAACGGTGCTTCAACTATCGTTGTAGGTTTAAAAGAAGCTTCAAACTTTGAAGTTGCTATCTATAATTCAGTTGGTCAATTAATGGATACTTATAAAGTTAACGGCCACATCGGTTCTAACGAAATCCACGTTGATTTAAGCAACTTTGCTTCTGGTGTTTATGTTTACAATGTTAAAATTGGAAAACAATCAGTTACTAAGAAGTTAATCGTTGAATAATAATTAATCTTTAGTGATTTTAAAAAGCCCCGAGTAACATCGGGGCTTTTTATTTTAATGAAATTAACAAAAGAATCGAATTATTAACAGCTGTTTCAAACTGGTATTTTTTTACCAATATTTGTTCCGAACTAATTTAGAACACTATTATGTCGGAAGAAATTGAAAAAAATGAAAAAGGTGATTTGTTCTCAAAATCTGTAAGGGCAGGAAAGCGTACTTATTTTTTTGATGTAAAATCAACACGCGGTAATGATTACTACTTAACCATTACTGAAAGCAAAAAAAGATTCGGTGAAGACGGAAAGTTTTTTTACGAGAAGCACAAGATTTTCTTGTACAAAGAAGATTTTGAAAAGTTCCTTGAAGGGCTTAATGAAGCAGTGAACAATATTAAAGAAAATGCTCCTGCGATTTCTTCCAATAATGATAAAGACATAAATTTTGAAGATTTAGGTAATTAATAAAAGCCCCTCAAATGAGGGGCTTTTTTATTTTAGGCATATTAAGCTCAATTTACAAACTTCCCTTCCGTCAATTATTGCAGTTTTTGAAAATTGGATTAACTTTGATTAAACCTATAAAATAAATCATATGAAAAAAATCTACTCTCTATTCTTATTTCTTGCGCTTGCTTTTGTTACAAAAGCAGCCTCTTATACAGTAACTATTTCAGGCTTCTCATATTCGCCTGCAACACTTACAGTAAACATTGGCGATGTGGTAACCATTCAAGCTTCTGCAGGTCATCCGTTAGCTGAGGTTGATCAAACCACATGGAATGCAAATGGCACTTCTACACTTTCAACCGGATTCGGCGTTAAAACTGCTAATCACACCTTCACAATTACCGGTAACAATACAATCTATTACGTTTGTACTGCACACGTAACATTTGGAATGAAGGGTCAAATTGTGGTTAACAGTGTTGGAGTAAATGAACAGAACATCAGTTTAAATAACGTAAATGTATTTCCGAATCCTGCGACTGCTAAAGTTCAAATCAATTTCAGTTCAATTGGCAACAATTTAGTTAATGTAACTTTGTTTGATATTACCGGAAGAAAAATTGAACGCGTTATTTCAGACTTTGAAGCAACTAATGGAAACAACACAATTCAATACAACTTACCTCAGCATCTTAATGCAGGTAATTATTTTATTGAGATTTCAGCTGGCAATCAAAAAACGAGCCGTAAGCTTGTTGTAATTGAATAATCAAATTAGCTTAAACAAAAAGGGCCGACAGATGTCGGCCCTTTTTGTTTATTTAATTATTAGTTAACCGATTTTCCAAGAAAATCGAGCATGATTAATTCTTCTAATGTGTACCGCTTGCCATCAACAAATCCTACAATCCACGCATCTTTTTGTCCTTTAGAAATTGCCTTCTGCCTTTGTACTTCTGCTTCCTTAATTGTTTTAAATTCCATCTGCGTAAAGCGAGTAATACCGTCAGGATAATTTACAACTTCAGGTTTACCGTACTGCTTTAAATGCTCGTATTTATAATTCTCAGGGTGACGATAGGCTGCAATCTGTACTTTAAATATCATACTTCCCGCGCAATGATTTCCTGCAATAGCAAGCAATTGCTTGTATACTGCTGGGTCATTTAATGATTTTCCTTTAAGCGGAGAGAAATCCGGTAAAGCTGCATTTGGATTGCAAGGCTCTTTTGATGTTGGCTCAGTATTTGTTACATCTGTTTTTGTAGTTGTGGTTGGATTGCTCACTGCAGTTGTTCCCGATGTTGTAGATGTTGTATTGTTTGCTACCGCGGTTGTTGTTGTTGGAGTAGCTGTGTTAGTTCCTTCTGTATATAAATAAAAATCTTTCCTTACCTCTAAAAACTTCTCAAGGTTTTCTATATCCAA
>CAYQDP010000264.1:0-4556 GCA_964416235.1 uncultured Flavobacteriaceae bacterium
TAACCGTCAAATGGTGGCTTTGTGGGCATATGAAAACGGAAAGAAAGATAATGTGATTGAGAAAAAAGTAAGGGATGGAAAAACGTTTTTTGTAGTAAATGACTATGAAAAACTACGCACTTTATTCGGCGATTTATTACGCGAACTTCAACGTATTAAATCAAAAGGCGACTATAAAGCGGGGCGTAATTTAATTGAAAATTACGGTGTAAAAATCGATCCTGCTTTACACAAGGAAGTTTTGGATCGTTACAGTAAATTAAATATTGCTCCGTATGCAGGATTTATTCAACCTAAATTAACCCCTGTTATGAAAGACGGAAAAATAATTGATGTGAAAATTTCTTATCCTCCTGATTTCTCTACTCAAATGCTTGAGTATGGAAAAGATTACGGATTACTTCCTGCTATTAATTAATAAAACAATCAACTGATTTAAAAAGCCGCTGAATTATCAGCGGCTTTTTTATTTGAGGTAAGAATAAGGATTGGTCATCTCATAAAATGCGCGGTGAATTCTTCCGCGAATATGAAGCTTAGTGAGTTTATTTTGCTCGGCATCGGGATAAACACGATTCGATAAGAAAACAACAATTAAATTATTTTTAGGATCAGCCCAAGTGAATGTTCCGGTAAATCCGCTATGACCATAACTATCCGCGCTGCATAATTCAGTAACCGGACTCTCCTTCTTAGGATCTGTTTCCGGCTTATCAAAACATAATCCTCTTCTGTTTGTGCCGCAAAAATGGCAACCGGTAAAATCTTTCACTACATTACTATCTAAATACCTCATGCCGGCATACTCTCCTTTGTTTAAATACATTTGCATGAGAATGGCTAAATCGGTGGCGTTTCCAAATAATCCGGCATGCCCTGCTACTCCACCCAACAAAGCCGCTCCCGGATCGTGTACATACCCTTGCACAACTTGCTTCCTGAATTTCACATCATTTTCTGTTGGCGCAATTTCATTTGCCTTATGCGATTGCAATGGAAGATATGTCAATCCTAATCCCATTGGCTTATAAAATGTATTCGACACATAATCATTCAAGGGCTGCTTGGTGATGTTTTCTACTACACGCTGAATAAAATAATATCCCAAATCACTGTAAAGGTATTTTCCTTTATTCTCCACCTTACTATTAATAATACGGCTGAAAATACTGTCTCTGAATTCTTTTTTTACGTATAAATTTTCGGCTACTTGCACAGAGTATTCGTCGGTACGCTTGTCGCTATAAATTCCCGGCTTATAATTTCCTTGTTTATCGATGGTACGAAGCCAGAACGGAATCCATGCTTGCAAACCGGCCTGATGCGTGAGCACTTCCTCAATCATCATGTCTTCTTTATTGCAACTTTTCAATTCCGGCAAATATTCACATAAGGTTTTTTTATAATCAAATTGTTTCTCGCCGGTTAAACGCATGAGAGATAATGCCGATGATGCAATTTTAGTTACGGAAGCTAAATCGTAAATCGTGGAATTACTCACTTTTGGTGAGCCCGCTTCGTAAGTGTAATTACCGTATGATTTTTGGAAAAATAACTTTCCATCTTTAATCGCTACAATCTGACAACCCGGAAATGCTTTCTCCGTCATCGCGTAATTTACGATACTGTCTATTCGATCAAGATTTTTTTTTTGAACGCCTATTTGTGCAGGCGTTACAAATTGTACACGTATCGGCTTGAGCTCTATTCCGGTATTGTATTTAAAGGTTTTGGTTGTGACAGGTAATTTTCCATTTACTTTAATGGCACCCATTATAACTTCTGCCGCTGCTTTCTGGCTGTAGTTCGTGTACTCATAGGCCATAACAATTGATTTCAAATTTTGGGTTGAGTTCATGGCGTTTAAAACATACGGACTCCCAAACACCACTGCTGTTGTTGGTTTTAATTTGGAAATGGAATCAATAACCGCCATACTTTGAGCTGATACTCCAAAATTACCTACCGGCTTCAAGTTCGTTTTATTGATCTGCAAAATTACAACATCGAAATTTTTCAATCGCGCAAAAAGTGAATCGACTTCCTTTTTAGGTGAGTCATGCTCTATTCCAAAATGCTTAACAGAAGAGTAGTTCATTAATGATTTCGTAAATACATTTTCCTCTTTAACACCAATCGATACTTCAGCGACTTTCAATTTATCTAATTGTGTTAAAGGCAGTAATCCCCCATCATTTTTCAATAAAGTCATGGTAGCCTCCGCTAATTTAGCGATGATAGCATCCGCTTCAGGCGTATTCAGCTCTTCATAAATGTTCTTTAGTTGAACATGCTGTCTTTGATTTAATCCGCACCAATATTTCGCTTTTAAAATTTTCTTACAGCGTTCATTAATTTCTTCTTGTGTAATTAATCCGGAAGCAATTGCTTTTTTAATCTCTTCCATTGCTACAGGTACGCTCTCTGAAAATAACAGCACATCGTTACCCGCTAACAATGCTTTCACATCCACAACCCCCGGCGGAAAATACTTTGAAGCACCTTTCATATTCAAAGCATCAGTAAAAACTAAACCATTATAGCCCATTTCCTTTTTCAGTAAATCCGTTACCACCTTTGGAGATAAAGTTGAAGCTAAATTTTGAGTTGTATCCAATGCCGGAATACTCAGATGAGCCACCATCACACTTGCTAAACCTCTATCAAAGAGATAACGGAAAGGATAAAGTTCAAGGGAATCCAATCGCTCACGACTGTGTTTAATGGTTGGTAGTGCTTTATGTGAATCTACGTCTGTATCACCATGACCAGGAAAATGTTTTCCATTCGCCATTACATGTTCATCCTGCATTCCTTTCATATACATGTACGCCTTTTCCGCCACCTTATATTTATTTTCGCCAAAACTTCTTATACCAATAACAGGATTGTCTGGATTATTATTTACATCAATATCCGGTGCAAAATTTACATGCAATCCTACTCGCTTGCATTCCTTGGCAATCTGGCGTCCCATAAAATAAATTAAAGAATCATTTTGGATGGCGCCCAATGCCATTTGACGAGGATATCGAGGTGTACTATCCAAACGCATGGCTAATCCCCACTCACCATCGATACTCAGTAAGAGCGGTGTCTTTGCTATGTTTTGATAATAATTCACAAGCTTAGCATGACGGAGTGGCCCGCCCTGCATCATGATGAGTCCGCCAATATTATATTTCTGAATCAATTCGCGAACTTCACGAACGTGCTTCATGTCTTTATTGCTGTAAGCAGCCACCATAAACAATTGCGCAATTCGCTCATCAGGACTTAGAGCATTAAATACTGAATCCACCCAACGCAATTCACTTTGCAAAAAATCAGGACGGTTGTCCTTAGGCGGCTTAAAGGATGCGCCTAAAAACAATAAAAAGCTAAGCCCTATGGCTGATAATACAATTCTCACAGTTCCTAAAGTTACCCAATAGAGCAAAAAGGTTTTTTAGCATGTATAAATGTTTTTAACAGAGGATTTTTAATCAATTATGATTTTGAATCAAGATTATAGTATATTTGCTTCATGAATTTTAACAAAGCATATTATTGGTATTCTCAATTATCCGGCAGAACCGATATGCTTTATCATTATTGATTATTCACCTTTTTTATATAATGCTAAACCCGGTTCACAGCCGGGTTTTTTATTTTTTAAACCAATCAAACAACCATATGAAAACTTACAATTTAAAACCAAACATGAAACAAGACTACGCCAAATACAGCACTGAAGATAAAGCTGTATGGTCTACTCTGTTTAATCGCCAAAAGGAACTTTTGGAAAAAAATGCGGCACCCGAATTCCTAAGTGCTCTGGAAGAAATTAAATTCAGCTCTGAAAAAATTCCCGACTTTAGGGAGGTTGATGCCATCCTCATGACTAAAACCGGATGGAGCCTGGAGGTCGTAGAGGGTATTATTAATGAATACGACTTCTTTAATTTACTTTCTAATAAAAAATTTCCGGCAACAACCTGGTTGAGAAAACTAAACCAATTGGATTATCTGCCTGAACCGGATATGTTTCACGATGTGTTTGGGCATGTTCCGCTTTTAGTAAATAAAGAATACACCAACCTCTTTGAAAGAATTGGTCGTTTAGGCGTAAATCACAGTGATGATGCCAAGATTCTTCATCAATTAGGAAGATTTTATTGGTTTACGATAGAGTTCGGGCTGGTAAAATTTAAGGATGAGCTAAAAATATATGGTGCAGGAATTATTTCCTCCAATGGGGAAAGTAAATATGCACTCAGCTCTACGCCTCAACATTTGCCTTTTGATGTACGCGCAATAATAAATACGGATTTTGAAAATGATAAAATCCAGGATAAATATTTTGTTCTTGATTCCTTTAAGCAATTATACAATTGTATGGACGAGCTGGAACGTCTTATCCATGAGGAATCGTTTAGCCAGGAGAAAAGTTATATTGGATAGTCGGCAAAAATTTATATATTTGCTGCGTTAATGGTTCTTTTTTAAAAAGATTAATAGGGAATTGCGTGAAGAGCAATCTAATTCGCAAACAGTACCCGCTGCTGTGATGCTCA
>CAYQDP010000265.1:0-4539 GCA_964416235.1 uncultured Flavobacteriaceae bacterium
CAATTGTAAAAATCTGTTGAGGCAGTCATTTCTAAAGGGCCCGGCCAAAAGTCCCATCCTGTTTGTCTGTATGTTTGGGCGGCAATTTTCAATTGTCCTCCTCCGTCAAGTCCTCCAATCCTTAAAGCAGATGGCCCGACAACATTCTTTTGAGTTCCTTTAGGAAATTCATAGTGGTTTTTGCCGTCTCCAAAAAGATTCCAAAACATATCTCCTCCTGTAAAAAGTAGTGCATCCACATTATTGATGTCTAAACTTTCCTGGTTAAGAGAATTAGGACAAGCCGATTGTGACTTGTTAGTTTGATAGCTAGACTGAGAATAAATAAATGAAAAACAAAATAAACAGAACAAGAAATGAATTTTATATTGTTTTGTCATAAATCAAATATACTAAAATGAAGGATTTGATTGATAAAAATACTATCTTTGTTACCCTAAATTTAAACCCACGTTGTAAGTGGGGCCAACATTATGATTAAAGTAACACTACCAGATGGTTCCGTTCGCGAATATCCTAAAGGAACCACCTCTATGCAAGTAGCATTGAGCATCAGCGAAGGTTTAGCACGCAATGTATTATCGGCAAAAGTTAACGGAGAAGTATGGGATGCTTCGCGTCCGCTCAACTCCGATTGCACCTTAAGTTTATTAACGTGGAATGATGCCGAAGGAAAAGAAACCATGTGGCATAGTTCGGCGCATTTAATGGCTGAAGCTATTGAAAGCATTTTTCCGGGCGCAAAATTTGCCATCGGTCCACCGGTTGAAAATGGTTTTTACTACGATATCGACTTCGGCGATAAAACTTTTTCTACCGATCATCTCGAGCAAGTAGAGAAAAAAATGATGGAGCTTGCTTCCAAGAAAAACGAATACATCCGCAAGGAAGTTTCAAAAGCGGATGCGATTAAATATTTTACCGAAAAAGGCGACCCTTATAAATTGGAATTAATCGATGGCTTAGCCGACGGTTCCATTACTTTTTATACGCAAGGTGAATTTACCGATTTATGCCGCGGACCGCACATTCCTAACACAGGTTTTATCAAAGCTGTAAAATTATTACGTGTGGCCGGTGCTTATTGGCGCGGTGATGAAAAAAACAAACAGCTGACTCGTGTTTATGGTATCACCTTCCCAAAGGATAAGGAGTTAAAAGAATATTTAACCTTATTAGAGGAAGCAAAGAAACGCGATCACCGTAAATTAGGTAAAGAGTTAGAGTTATTTACTTTTTCAGAGAAAGTAGGATTAGGTTTACCATTGTGGTTACCGAAAGGAGCCATGTTGCGTGAGCGTTTAATTCAGTTCATGCAAAAAGCGCAAACAAAGTCGGGGTATTTGCCGGTTGTTACGCCTCATATTGCATTGAAAGATTTATATGTTTGCTCAGGTCACTATGAAAAATATGGCGCTGATTCATTTCAGCCTATCAATACTCCTCAGGAGGGCGAACAGTTTTTCTTAAAACCAATGAATTGTCCGCACCACTGTGAAATTTATAAATCCTCTCCTAAATCCTATAAAGATTTACCGGTGCGTTTTGCTGAGTTCGGAACCGTTTACCGTTACGAACAACATGGTGAGTTGCACGGATTAACCCGTGTGCGCGGATTTACACAAGATGATGCGCATTTATTCGTTCGTCCGGATCAAGTGAAGGAAGAGTTTTGTAAAGTAATTGATCTGGTGTTGTACGTTTTCAACGCCTTAGATTTTAAAGATTACACCGCTCAAATATCTTTGCGCGACCCAAATAACAAAACCAAGTACATTGGAAGCGATGAAAACTGGAATTTGGCTGAGCAGGCGATTATTGAAAGCGCCGCCGAAAAAGGTTTAAAAACCGTGGTGGAAGAGGGTGAAGCCGCGTTTTATGGTCCGAAATTGGACTTTATGGTGAAGGATGCCCTTGGCCGTAAGTGGCAATTAGGTACCATTCAGGTGGATTATAACCTTCCTGAGCGCTTCCAGTTAGAGTATACAGGATCTGATAATCAGAAACATAGACCTGTAATGATACACCGTGCGCCATTTGGCAGTTTGGAGCGATTCATTGCCGTTTTAATTGAGCATTGCGGTGGTAAGTTCCCGTTGTGGTTAACTCCTGATCAGGTGGCTATTTTACCAATCAGCGAAAAGTACAACGATTACGCTAAAAAAGTTTTAGGATTGCTAAATAATTCCGATATTCGCGGCCTTGTTGACGACCGCAACGAAAAGATTGGTAAGAAGATAAGGGACAATGAGATAAATAAGATTCCTTATATGTTAGTTGTAGGTGAAAAAGAAGAGGCGGAAGGAAAGGTTGCAGTTCGTGAACATGGTAAAGGCGACATTGGTGTAATGACCATTGAAGAGTTTGCCAAATTGATTAACACAACAATAGAAAACGATTTTAAACAAAAGTTAAACTAAAAAGCGGAGGTTACTATTAACGTTTTTAAAAAACCAACACCAAACCAAACCCCGGGCACAAATAAGCCGGGAGAAACTCCTTTTCAAAAACCAAGACCGAGAGGCTTAAAAGAAGGTTTTAAAAGGCCGGGTGTAAAAGAAGAGCAACATAAGATTAACGAGAAAATTACAGCTCGTACAGTTCGTGTTGTAGGCGAAGGCATCGAAGCAGGTGTTTTTCCAATTGGAAAAGCATTAGAGATTGCACGCGAAGCCGGACTTGATTTAGTTGAGATTGCTCCTAATATTGATCCGCCGGTTTGTAAAGTTGTTGACTATGGTAAGTTTCTTTACGAGTTAAAGAAAAAAGCCAAGGAAATTAAAGCGAAAGCTGCTAAAGTTGTTGTAAAGGATATTCGTTTTGGTCCGCATACAGATGAGCATGATTATAATTTCAAAAAGAATCACGCCATCAAGTTTTTAAAAGACGGATGCAAAGTGAAGGCTTTTGTAATGTTCCGCGGACGCGAGATTGTGTTTAAAGAACAAGGTGAATTATTGTTGTTGCGTTTTGCAAATGAGTTGGAAGAGTTTGGAAAGGCAGAACAATTGCCGGTGTTAGAAGGAAAGAAAATGCAAATGGTGATTGCACCGAAAAAAAAGTAAGTACTAATAAATAAATATAAAAACAGAAAATGCCAAAAATGAAAACAAATTCCAGTGCTAAAAAGCGTTTCGCTTTCACTGGAACCGGTAAGATTAAAAGGAAGAAGGCTTTCAAAAACCACATCCTTACCAAGAAAGAAAAAGACCGTAAACGCGGTTTAGGTAAGATGGCGATTGTAAGTAAAGAAGACTTAGGTAACGTAAAAATGTTACTTTGCTTAGGTAAGTAAACCATTAAAATTATCGAGATCGGTTAATTAAAAAACAAATGTTTAACCCGGATTTCAGTAAAAAAGCTTCGGTCAAACGAACACTGAATTCCAAAGTAAAAAAGAAAAGAAAATGCCACGTTCAGTCAATCACGAAGCCAGCAGGGCTCGCAGAAAAAAAATCCTAAACCTTACAAAAGGTTATTGGGGAGCAAGAGGTAATGTATGGACCATTGCTAAAAACACATTAGAAAAAGGTTTAATCTACGCTTACCGCGATCGTAAAGATAAAAAACGCACTATGCGCGGTTTATGGATTCAGCGTATTAATGCCGGTGTTCGCGAACACGGTATGAGCTACTCTGAGTTTATCGGTAAGTTAAATGCAAAAGGAATGAAGTTAAACCGTAAGGTTTTAGCTGACTTAGCAATGAATCATCCTGAAGCTTTTAAAGCGGTAGTTAACTCAGTAAAATAATTTAAATATTTATTGGTACAAAAAACCCCGACAGAAATGCCGGGGTTTTTTATTGGTTATAATTTAATTCCTATCACAAGTAAGTCATCAACTTGTTCATGTTGGCCCATCCAATTTATAATATTATCACGCAGCATTTTTTCTTGTTGATGCATTGGGGTAGAGTTGATAGCAAGAAGATAATTTTTAAAATTTTTACTCATGTATTTTTTTCCGTCCGGTCCGCCAAACTGATCGGGATAACCATCACTGGTAAGGTAAAGCGAATCGCCGGCTTTTAATTTTAAGGTGGTGGCCTCATAACTATAATTAAACTCTGTAAAGCTTGCGATACTTGCTTTATTCGGCTTTAACTCTTTCACTTCATTACTTCCGGATTCAATGATCCATAAATGACGGTTTGCGCCGGCATAGATGACTTCTTTCGTCTTTACATTTACTTTTATCAAGCAAATTTCCATTCCGTCTTTACTTTTTCCTTCGCTTTGTTGACGTAATGTTTCTTTAATGCTGTTGTTGGCAAGATAGAGTATCTTATCCGGATTAGTGGATTCGCGTGTAGCATCATTTAGTTTATCCGAACAAATCATACTCATGAATCCCCCCGGTACACCGTGTCCGGTACAATCTGCGCAGGCAATTAAGAATTCTTCTGAATTGATTTGTTTGAACCAATAAAAATCTCCACTAACAATATCTTTTGGTTTAAAGAAAATAAATAAGTCTTTCCAAACTTTTTTAATTTCATTGATGCTTGGTAAGATGGAATCTTGAATTCCTTTCGCGT
>CAYQDP010000266.1:0-4539 GCA_964416235.1 uncultured Flavobacteriaceae bacterium
TTTTATTTATACCGGTAATAAAGCTGTAAAAACAAAGGAAAGAAACGTTATTAACTGATTGTTCAAATCTAATTGTGAGTTTGCTTCAACCTTTTGGAATAATGAACGTATAAGTTAAAGTAATAGTAAAACTAACTCTGTTGATTGTTGATTATCAATAAGTTGATTTTTATCCAATAATTACAGTGTTTCGTCGTTTATTTAATGTTTAGACAGATTTAGATTTTATATTTGTAACAATGTCAGACAACAAGTACATCATACCTAAAACAAACCAAACTCCTTTAGTGGAATTTGATACCTTAAATGGTACCTTGAGTATGCATGGCAAAATGGTGCCTGAAAATCCTATTGATTTTTTTGAGAAGATGACACAAACGGTTGACGATTATTTAAAAACAAATCCGTCAAAGCTTGAAATTAATGTTCGTCTCGATTACTTTAATACTGTTTCTTCAAAAATGCTTTCGAAATTTTTCCGTAAAGTAACCACTGAACATAAACCTACCTTAAATTGGTTTTATGAGAAGGATGATGTGGAATTAAAGGAAGCTGGAGAAGATTATTCTCAAATCATTAATTATCCGATTAACTTAATTGAGTTGGAAGAAGAATAGTTTTATTCTTTCTCTTTCATTAATTTTTCCAAACTGTACATTTCATCACGTAATCTTGCAGCCTCTGCAAAATCCATTTCTTTAGCCGCCCTTAACATGGCGCTTTTGATTTTTGCGATTTGTTTTTTGAGTTCTTCACTGCTCATATACTGAACCACAGGATCAGCAGCAACATTTATTTCTTCACTCTCGGTATAAGCTCTTATTAATTTTCCATCAACGGTTACTTCAACGCCTGAATTAGGAGTAAGTAAAGCTTTTTTGCCGGCTTGTTTAGGCGTAATGCCATGTTTGAAATTATACTCAATTTGTTTTTGTCTGCGACGCTGTGTTTCATCAATTGTAAATTGCATACTTTGTGTCATCTTATCAGCATACATAATTACTCTTCCATTCACATTTCGCGCCGCGCGACCAACGGTCTGCACCAAGCTCCTTTCATTCCTTAAGAATCCTTCTTTGTCAGCATCTAAAATGGCTACCAAAGAAACTTCAGGTAAGTCTAAGCCTTCACGCAATAAATTAATCCCCACTAATACATCAAACATACCAACGCGCAATTGTCGTAATATTTCAATACGGTCTAACGTGTCTACCTCAGAATGTATGTAACGACAACGTACATTTAATTTGGTTAAGTATTTAGTTAACTCTTCAGCCATTCGTTTGGTTAGAGTGGTTACTAAAACACGTTCGTCTTTCACCACGACTTTATGAATTTCATCCAGTAAATCATCTACCTGATTTAAACAAGGTCTAACTTCAATTATAGGATCTAATACACCGGTTGGGCGAATCAATTGCTCAACAACAACGCCTTCTGCTTTTTGTAACTCGTAATCCGCTGGTGTTGCACTAATAAAAATAGTTTGATTTAATAAGGCTTCGAACTCTTCAAATTTTAGCGGACGATTATCTAATGCGCTCGGCAAACGAAATCCATATTCCACTAAATTTTGTTTGCGCGATAAATCTCCGCCAAACATGGCTCTTACTTGAGGAATGGTTACATGACTTTCGTCCACAAGCAATAAGTAATCATTGGGAAAATAATCCATCAAACAAAACGGACGGGTACCTACATCTCGTCCGTCAAAATAGCGAGAATAATTTTCAATTCCACTGCAATAACCAAGCTCACGTAGCATTTCCAAATCGTAATTCACGCGCTCCTCCAGGCGTTTTGCTTCTAAAGATTTCCCAATAGATTTAAAATACTCTACCTGTTTCACCATATCTTCCTGAATCATGTGCATCGATTTTTGGAGTGTATCCGGAGCCGTTACAAATATGTTTGCAGGATAAATATTAAAACCATCAAATTTTTCAATCACATATCCGTTAGCCGGGTCAAATGTTTCAATGCTTTCAATTTCATCTCCAAAAAAACAAATACGCACACTATGGTCGGCGTAAGCTAAATTCACATCAACTGTATCACCCTTAACTCTGAAATTTCCTCTCTGAAATTCTGCTGTTGTTCGGCTGTATAAAGCACTTACCAATTGATGCAAGAATTTGTTACGAGAAATCAGCTGTCCCACCTTTATGGTAATAACATTCTTCTTGAAATCAACAGGGTTTCCAATACCATAAATGCAGGAAACGGATGAAACAACAATCACGTCTCTTCTCCCTGAAAGCAAAGAAGAAGTGGCGCTCAATCTCAACTTCTCGATTTCGTCGTTAATGGCTAAATCTTTTTCAATGTAGGTGTCGGTAGTTGGTAAATAAGCTTCAGGTTGATAATAGTCGTAATAACTCACAAAATATTCTACAGCATTATTCGGAAAGAATTGTTTGAATTCACTGTAAAGTTGCGCCGCTAAAGTTTTATTATGACTCAGAATTAAAGTAGGTCGGTCAACATTTTTAATAACGTTTGCAGCCGTAAAGGTTTTTCCGGAGCCGGTAACACCCAAAAGCACCTGATTTTTTGTATCGTTGAGAACGCCTTCCGTGAGTTGCCTGATAGCTTCAGGTTGATCACCCGTAGGTTGAAATTCAGATGTTAGATTGAAAGGCATTTTGCAAATTTACGGAATAAAAATCTTTAAGCCGCGGAGCGCATTGTAAATAATCAGACTTAACATTCTTTAAATAATTCGTTGATGTTTTTCGCCGTTTATCCGAATTTCCTGTCAGAGCTATCTTTATTTAGTGTAATTTTGATTAAAATTTAAAATTATGAGCAAAGGATTAATTACAGCAATTGTATTTGGTTTAATAGTAATGTTTGGCGGCTTTTGGGCTTGTAACAAACGCAATGGATTTGTTGGCTTACGCGAAGATGCGAAAGCTCAATGGCAACAAGTAGAAAGTCAGTACCAACGTCGTATGGATTTAATTCCAAACATCGTAGCATCCGTAAAAGGCGAAGCTAATTTTGAAAAAAGTACTTTGGAAGCGGTTGTTGCTGCACGTGCATCTGCAACACAGGTAAAAGTGAATTTAGATGACATTAATGAGGAGTCAATCGCAAAATATAAAGCTGCACAGGGTGAATTAAGTAATGCATTAGGTCGTTTATTAATGGTTACCGAAAATTATCCGAATTTAAAATCGAATCAGGCTTTTTCTGATTTACGTGTTGAATTAGAAGGTTGCGAAAACCGAATTGCTACAGAGCGTATGAAATACAATAATTTATCGCGCGATTATAATAAGGCTATTCAAATGTTTCCCGGAAGTTTATTGGCAGGAGGGTTTTCTCCTATGGCATACTTCGAGGCAGAAGCAGGCGCAGAAAAAGCTCCTAAAGTTGAGTTTTAATTCTCGACGCAATGATCACCGCAGCAAAAAACTTTTTTAATAAGGAAGAGCAGCAACGTATTGTTGATGCGATTCGGGAAGCGGAAAGAAATACTTCCGGAGAAATTCGTGTGCATATCGAAAATTTTTGTTTTGGTGATGCCCTTGAAAAAGCTAAAAAGGTTTTCAGTAAGCTTGAAATGCATAACACAAAGGACCGTAATGGTATTTTAATTTATGTTGCTGTTGTAAGTCGTAAAATGGCTGTGGTTGGTGATGAAGGAATTCATAAGCAACTCGGTAACGATTATTGGAATAAAATTGTAAAAGGTATTGTTGATGGATTTGCACATAATAGTAAAGCCGACGGGTTAACCAAAGGAATTATAGATTGTGGTGAAAAATTAAAACAATATTTTCCATATCAAAGCGACGATAAAAATGAGTTAAGCGATTCTATTTCTTTCTAACATGAAACATATTTTCGCTTTTATACTTACACTTGTTACCGCTATTTCTTTTTCGCAGGTAGCACCGCGACCTAGTCCGCAAAAGTTATATAATAACTTATCTAAAGAGTTTCCAAATTTCCTAAGCTCTTCCGAAGCTGATGACATAGAGCAAAAGTTGGTCAATTTCAGTCGTGAAACGAGTAATCAAATTGTTGTTGTAATTGTTGATGATTTCGGTGGAACGGATGCGGCAACTTATGCTACGCAATTAGGAACAGAGTGGGGTGTAGGTAAAAAGGAAGCAAATAATGGTGTTGTTATTTTAATTAAGCCTACCGAAACAGATGGTGGTCGTGATTTATTTATTGCCATTGGTTATGGTTTAGAAGGTGCCATTCCTGATTTAGCCACGAAAAGAATTCGTGAAGATGAAATGTACCCTTATTTAAAGAGAGGGGAAAATTACACGGCGATAAATAACGCAACCGATAAGCTAATGGGCTTAGCAAAGGGTGAGATTAATGTAAAAGATTACGCAAGCAAAGATGATAGTTGGTTAAAAAACATAATGGTTATTGTTGCCATCATTGTGTTAATATGGATTTTTTCAGGTAAGGCAGGTAGAGGTGGAGGTGGTTATACGTATAGCAGTGGAAGATATTATGGTGGAGGTTTTGGTGGTGGAAGAAGTTCCGGTGGTGGCGGATTTGGAGGTTTTG
>CAYQDP010000267.1:0-4502 GCA_964416235.1 uncultured Flavobacteriaceae bacterium
GCTTGGATTAATTGTTAATGTTTGAGTAAATGTTGTGCCGGGTCCGGTTCCGTTTCCTGCGGTTAAGGAGAAAGAATAAGTACCGGGCGACGAGACTGACACGTTTGGATTTTGCGATGATGGCGAGTTAATAACAACTCCAGTGGAAGGTGTTACTAACCAGCTCCAGGTTGTTGGAGAATTGGAAGATAGGTCGTTAAATTGTATGTTTTGACCGGTACATAAATTTGTAGCGGTTGAAAAAGCAGATAATAAACTGTAAACCGGATTATTTAACTCGAAAATAAAGCCGGCAAGACCATGAGGATTTTTATTTAAATTCCCACCTATCCATTGCGTTCCATCAAACAGAACATTAGTACAAGTGCCCGAATTATCACCGGCAAAATCTCCGATTTTTGTTATGGTAGTTAGAGGATTTCCGGCGGTATCCAATTTGAAAATTAGTACTTGTTTATTCGTGGCATTCGTTTCATAACCTGTAACAATAATTTGGTTTTGTAACGAGTCGTGTACCATATCCATTGGAAAATCTGTAAGATTTGCTGCTCCATTGTAGGTATACGTCCATTTTGGTGCACCATTCGACAATGAAATTTTTCTTACAACAATATTATTGGAGTTTGAACTTACACTGTAAATAAATTGTTTTAAAGGATCAACAAGACATTTAACCATTTGTGAAGATGCAGTAGAATAGGAACGCTTCCAAATGGTATCTTTAGTTGTTGTGTTATAATATGTAATAGACTCCCTGAAAAAAAAGTCTCTTCCTGAGATAAGAACTTTATTCGTATCAATTTCCTGAACCTGATTAAGCCAATTGGTACCTGAGCCCGTTAATGGAATAATTGAAGTATTCGTCATGACCAAAGTGCTTTTGTTTAAGTCTATCATTCTGTGTGAGCCACTTTTTTGTCCGAACAAATAAGCTTTACCTATCGATTTATTAAACAAGTATTTCGTTTTACTGCTTATTGCTGAATAGGAGATTTGTGTGTTGTTTTCCGCTGACATTGTAGAAGAAGAAACATTTCGTAAGTAGATGACATTGTTTTTATGATAAAGCATAATCGCACTTGAATTATCGGCATGTATCTCCAAAGGTGCCGCGCTTACAAGGTTAACTGTGAATGAATACGCTTTAACTGTATTTCCAGATGCATTTAAATGGAAAATATACATAGAATCTATGTTTGTTGAATAGTATGGAACCGTGGTTGTTTCGGTACGACTTGCCGCTGTGAAGAATATGTCTCCATTTGCGTTACTGGTAATTTGTCCTCCGGTTAAGAAATAGGAACGTGAAAAGTTTTTCTTCCATAAAAGGATTTTTGAAAAGTCATACATTTCAACTTCAACAAACCTTCCTGTTTGTTTCATGACAAGTGTTTTTGAGTTAGAGTATCTTTGAATATCTAATGTTTTTGAAGGAAACTGAAAGCTTCCGCCTAAATATTTTTTAAAAATTAGTGAACCTGTATTTTCATTTTATCGAACCATGGTTAACTTTTCCCTTTCATAGTAATTGACGAAATAAGTTTCAAGTTCACCTACAAAATAAGCTTTGTTGTTTATTACGCAAGCAGCCATGCCAACACTAAGGTTGTTGTATTTTACAGTATCTTCAGCAATTGTTTTTTCGAAAATTACATTTCCGTTACTGCTATTGAGTTTTACAATACCCCAATTTTCAGGTCCATAATTTGCGTCTCCGTAATAACCTGTGAGATAAGCATTACCAGTATTATCTATATCTAATGACATCACTGCTTGTTGACTTCCGCTATGAACATCGGGTGTTCCTAGTCCAACCAAGGGATAAAATTTATCCCAGTCTGCAATACCGGTCGACATCTTATATTTTGTTACACAAAAGGGTTTGGTACCGCTTCCAACATATAAATGGCGCCAAGCCACATAGATATAGTCGTTCCAAACTTTTAAGTCTCTACCATTCACATCACTATAGCTTCCATGGTTTGAAATATACGCTCCGGTTGAAGCGTTAGCTTTAACTATTTTACCATAGGAACTAGGCCATTGTTTTTTTCCAACAAGAAAAACAGAAGCGGTAGCAGAATCGCAATAGAGAAGTTGATAATCGCTCACTTGAGCAGCGGCATGTTTTGTTTTATAAATAAGTGTGTTAAAATTGGATAAATGTCTTTTGCATAAAGTATCATACAAGCTATAATAAATATTTTTTTGTTTATCTATCCCGGCAGCAAATTGATCGTTATTCATACCGAGATAATGTGTAGAAATGGTATCGCAGGTGAGTTTATTAATAAAAGCCATTTTTGTTCTGTATCCGAATCCTGTATACCCTGAAAAATAGGCAAAAGCGAATTTAGTTGAATCGCAATCAAACATAAATCTAGGAACAGTGTACATAGCCAAGATTTTTTTCTTGATGAGAATGTTTCCGTTACTTGGGTCAATTTTCCAAACTTCATTTCTTACAGTTCCGTTTCCGCAGTATGCATATAAAAAACCGTCTTTTCCTGAAATCATGTTATATACCGATACAGCTGTTGTGCCGTAATTAGTTGTATCATTGATGGCGGTGCTCCATAATGTATTCCCTAAAGTGTCAACTCTGATGATGGTAGGGTAATTCTTGATTTTATCGAAACTATTCCCTCCAATAATTATGGTTTTATTATATTGAAGATGGCATTGAATTTTACCTCCTTCTTTTATTTCAGTATCATTAAAATAAAACTCATTAACTTGTCCTTTCGATTTTAATATAAAAGCGCAAAGAACAATAACTTTGAAAATTAATCTCATTGTGTTGCTTTGATAATTAAAGTTAATATTTTTTTAACTTCTTCAGCGTCATTCCGGAAATTATTTCAAGGTCCAAACTTAACCCATATGATATTATGAATGACTTCTTTTGGGCTGTCCAATGGCCGGGCGAAATAAAAGTAGAGGGGAGGAGAACCGGAAATAAAGAGAAAGGATTTACTAGCATCATATTCATAATCTGAAAAAGCTTTTCTAAATGTGCTGTCAAAATAGGTTTCATTATTTAAAATGGCATCAAACTCTTGGCGGTATAACTTAACAACTGAAAAATCACGCGCCAGTGAATTGTATACCAGAACATCATTTTTTGTACTGTCAATTTTCAATAGAGAGGTAATAGGCAAATTATAAAGTAAAGAATCACGAGTGTTAAACACCATCAGCATGAAGCTTTTTGCCGACGTTTTTGAAGCAAGGGCCTTTTCAAAATTTGTATGCACTTCCACTTTGTTTTCAGCAAAACTGCGCTTTACAAACCTTTTTGAAATACATCCTGCAAAAAGGACTATAAAAATAAAAGCAAGTATGTTTTTCATTTTCTATTTCCTATAATTCAGTGTCGTTTTAAGCGATAAAGTAGGGCTGATAATTTTAAATTTTACAGGTGTTTGTTATTTTGATTCTTTTTAATTTGATAGCGATTGATGAGGAAGAATATAGTTCCGGAGAGAATTAAAAACAAAGGCAAAGCCCCGGGTTCGTCTTCTACAGTAATCATAAAAACTAACAATACCACGCCTAAAACGATGGTTACAATTGAAAGTATTTTACCCCATTTTAGTTTTTGACTAATTTGTGTTTTCATGAGTTTTGATAACTGATTGCGGCTACTTGTAGTTTTTTTGCTAAGTCAAGTTACACAATTGAATATTAAATGCAAAAAGTAAGGTGTGGCTGCACTTATTTATCAATTTCAAAAATAAAAACATCAAGCCCCGACCATTTAGTTTGCTTTACTTTTCTCAATCCGTTTTTAAGAGCAACTTTTTGTGATTTAGTGTTGCCGATGTCTATAATTGAGATTATCGAATTCGCTTGATTGTTTTTAAAACCATAGTCAATAAACAGTTTTGCAGCTTCCGGAGCGTAACCTTTTCCCCAATGTTTTTTGAATATGTGATAGCCCACTTCAACTTTTTGTTCTTCGTCTACTTCCTGAGCAAGTAGCCCGCATTGCCCGATGAACTCGTTGGTGTTTTTATCAATTAATGCTTGAAGTCCGTAACGTTTATCGGCGTACCGGCCTAATTGTTTTTCTATCCAGTGCTTTGCTCTTTCTTCCGTTGTAGTAAAACCGAAATTGGGTAAAAACTCCACAGCTTCTTTATCCTCAAAAAATTTAGCCCAGGTGCTAATATCATCAAGCGTTAAAAACCGTGTGCAGAGTCGAGTGGATTCTAAATTGTCTTTGTAAGTATAGTTGGGCATGAGTCACCTCCATGAATAAGATAGTTCGCGTGTAATCAGACCAATTACATTGTCTGAGAGGTCATAGTTATCTTTGATATACTGATGACAAGCCTTTGATCCTAAAATTAAGTCTGAGTGATTCCAAATTTCAATGTCACCTGCTTTAAGCCAAATATCTTTGAAAAGTTCTTTATCACTTTCGGTTAGTTGGTTGTTAGACAATACGAATCCTTGGAACTTCCATGGATATCTCCAATTATTAAAAGACAGTATTG
>CAYQDP010000268.1:0-4498 GCA_964416235.1 uncultured Flavobacteriaceae bacterium
TTCTGCTGAAAGCTAAGAACTCGCTACGCTCAAACAGCTTAGCTTTCTACGCAGATAAAATGCTATGGGTCCCAAACTGCGGAGGCTGATGCGGTGGATTACGTTAATATCGTCTTCGAGGTCTCTCCGAATGGAGTACGTTAGAATATTGGGAACGTTTAGATACAATCGAGTAAAATGTTAATCGGAGGGTTGATGCCGGGCAGCGATAGCGGGAAAATTGCCTTCTCCGAGGCCTAAGCCGACGGCAATTTTAACCGCGGTTTGCGCCTGTCTCTTGCGCAAAATCGCCTTTCGGCATCAAGAGTTTTTTGGTTACTTTTTGGCGAACCAAAAAGTGACATAAAATAATTCTGCATCAAGGCAGAAAAGAAATATTAAAATCCTTTGATGGCAGCAAAAAGAAAATCAATTAACTATGTTGATGCTCCTCTTTCTGAATATTCATCAAATCATACCGTAACAACAAACACACAAAAAAGCCATAAAACAAATTTCCGGCTTGTGTTTGCAGCATCGACTCTACCAGAAAATTCAGCATAATAATCACGCTGAATAAAACCAAAACAGTATTACGCTTGGTAAATCCATAAATCATACCGCCAAGCGTCCCTATTACTAAAAGCAAAGTCCCAACAACTCCCAATCCTATAAAGGTTTGAAAATATTGATTGTGGGTATTTAAATTATGTTCTAAGGCGCCGGTGAGTCCATGCGCTTTGTAAGACGCTTGTAAGACATCATTCGCGTCGCCTACGCCTACACCCCACCAGAAATTATTTCTAATGATTTCCATACTTTCTCCCCAAATCAACATACGAACGGCAGTACTCTCCACGGAAGTTTTATCAACGTTTGCTGAAGAAGCTGTTTTAAAAGCATTACCGAGTCTTTCAAATGGTGTTGGTAAAGCCACATATAAAATACCAACTAAAGCACAAAGCGCTAATAAAAACACCACAAATCGTCCGGGTGTAATTACCTCCTTGTATTTAATAATCGGAAGTAAAATACCTACAGCCAATAAAGCAATGATACCGATTTTAGATGCGCATAAAAAGATACCGGTCACAAAACTTAGCATTAAAAACACGCGCATGATGGTGAGCCATTTTTCTCTCTCAAACCAAACAGGATAAACTAAAAATAAAACCACTGAAGCAAATAACATGTACATGGAGAAATATCCGGCATGCATGAAATAAGAAAATTTATTGTAGTAAAAATGATTTTCTCCCTCCATTATATAAATCCACAAGGCCCGCATTAAACAAGCTATCAAGGCAAAGAAACATCCACTTACAAAAGCAATCACCATGCGGCGAATGGTGGCTGTATTGATTTTAAAGAGAAAGAAAAAATAAGGAAAGGCTAAAAAACCCAGTTTTACTTCAATAGCCCTTAAAGCTTCCTGCTTATTATCGGACAGAGCGGCGCTGATAACGTGCAGTACAAAAAAACTTAACAGCAAAATAAACCATGGATTTTTTAATCCACTCAACATATCATCCTTTTTGGCCACAAACCAAGAGGTAATAAACCAGAGTATGATGAGAATGGATAAGTTTAATCCAAATGGCATTAAGAAGGTGAACAACACCGGCAGATTTTCAAAAAATATTTGGCTGCGCGTTTTCACTTACAATTGAATTAGTTGATTGTAAAATTTTTCAGCGATGGTATCGCGGTTAAAATTTTGGTTCACGTAGTTTCTGCCATTCACGCCTAATTGTTTGGCCTTTGTATAATCAGAAGACACATCAATCACAGCCTTTACCAATTCATTTACATTCTCAGGTTCGAAATACAATCCGCATTGACCTTTATGAATAAATAAATCACGCGCCTCACCATCTACACCTAATAAAATGGGCAGTTCCATGGCCAGACTTTCAAATATTTTGGAAGGAATAGCACCTTTAAACAAATCAAGTTTCTTTAAGGGAATGATGGCCGTGTTCACCGATTTTAATACCTGAGGCATTTGGCTCTTTGGCACAAAATCAATAAATATCACATTGCTTAATCCGTATTGCTTTTGCAGCTCTATGAGTCTTAGTTTCTCCGGACCGTTGCCCAATAAAACAAATTTCAAATTGGGTTTATCTTTTACGGCTTTGGCTGCTTCCAGAATTATTTCCAAACCTTGAGCCAAGCCAATGATGCCGGCATAAAGGAAAACAAAATCATTTTGATTAATATTGTTATTAATTCTGAAATCACCTGCCGCTATCTGCTGAGGGTTATAATAATTCATATCTACCCCATTCGGCAGCCAATAGGTTTTAACTTGTGGAAAACGTTGATTAATATTTTGACAAATCCCTTGTGTTTGTCCGCTTACCAATACCGAAGCTTTATATAATTTCTCCTCGAGGTCATAAGCCATTTTAAGCATGGAGGAATTAGTAACCACACCAAGTTTCTCGGCCGACTCCGGCCAAAGATCGGAAACGTTAAAAATTAATTTGGCTTTTTTGTTTTTAGCTAAACGCAAAGCCGAGTAACCCAAAAATAAAGGTGGCGATTCACATAAAATAAAATCTACATCCCCTATTTTTCGTTTTCCATACCAGGCACTTGAGCATACAAAAGAAAAATAATTCAAGAGGCGTTTAATGATGCCTTTCCTTTTAGAAACATAAATCCAACTGCGGTGAATTTTTAGTCCTTCACTTTCTTCATACACATATTTCTTACCCGCGTACTCCTTCTGTACTTCCATTTTAGGATAATTGGGCATGGCAGTAAGTATACTCACGTCTACACCTTTGTTCTTTAAACGTACTGCTAATTCGTATAAACGATTTTGCGGTGCGCCAACTTCAGGCGGAAAGTACTGAGTTAATATGAGTAATTTGATTGCCAATTATAGTGTAGCTTGAAGTTTAGTCTGCGCTTGTGATTCTAATTCGCTCATCGCATTTTCAAAAGAAGTAAAAGCGATTTTATTTTCAATCAGATAATCACAAAGCCAAATATACCAATCTATCCAGGTTTTAAAACTTTTACTGAAGTAACGATCATGAAAATCGATACCAATGTAATTTAAATTGTTCTCAAAGGCTTTCTCGATGGATTTTTTAGTCGCTTCCTTACATTCTTCTAAATTGCGGCACTGCCATTTCTTTCCATTCTCAATAATCCAGCCATCCATTATTTGAAATGGAAATTCCCACATAGCACCAACTTTATACGGATTTTGATAAGCATGTACGGTTGTATCGTATAAATAACCCGCTTCGTTAAAATAATTAAGTGTATTCTCGTTTCGTTTTACATAATGCATGCGCATTCCTTTAGGCTTAATATTAAACGCTTTCTCGAAACATTGCTTTTCGTTTTTTACTTTTTCTAAGTTTTGAAAACAAATGCCATGTATTCCAACTGTCTCACCCTGCTCTAGAATTCGATTTATCCAAACAGCGGCTGCATTATTACTGTAGTTTAATCCTATTCCTTTATCAACGCCTATAAAAAATGCAGAGGGAATATTTTTAGTTTTATTAAAAGCGATTAATTCATCAATGTTTTGCCATTTATTCTTTAAAAAATCATTCCAACGTAAAAAATATTCCTGCCACCCAATTTTCCCTAAAGCCAACTCAATGTTGGTGCGCACCATGAATTTGGGCACAATCATATCACGCAGTAAGTGTTCACTTACCGTAATATGATCGATATCGTGGGATATAATTGCTTTCACTACTTCTTAAATAATTTAATATACCAGGGTAAATTATTAATGTTTAAATAACCGTAATTTAATTGTTCGCCTCCTAGTCCTTTATAAAATCCGGCCAAACCGGCAGACAAGGATCCGCCTGCAAAATCAAAAGTCTCCGATTTTCCTTCAAAGTATTTAATGGCATGACTTACCAATAAATGCATACTTCCGGTATTCTCTTTCTTATCAAAATTAGTACCCTTTAAAAAAATGGTATGTTTTCCGTTTGAAATAAAAGTACCAATAGCCATGACCTCCTCATTTGTATTAATCACTTTAAAGGTATGGAGTTTCTTCTCTTTAGCAGCATTCTTGACAAGTATCATAAATACCGATTGCGCTTCTTCATTTAATCCTAAGTCATTTTTCAAAAAAGGAACTAAATAAGTTTGAGATAAAAGAATAGCGTCGTTGTCTTTCACCTCCTCCACTTTAAAGCCGTTGTTCTGTGCTCTTGAAATATTACGCTTGGTGTTTTCGTTAAACGAATACGGTTTTTTATAATCTATAACAAAGGTACATTTCGATGTTGCGCTATGATTACATAAATGATTTAATTCAATCTGAATAAGCTTGTACTTTTTAATGATATAATCCAGACAAAAATTTAAATCTTCCTTGGTAAAATCACCAAACAAACCCAATTGCGATGTAAAATGAGGTTGTGGCAAATAGTTTATTCCGAATTTTGACTTAGTAGTTAAAGGAAAAACACTTTTATAATCTTCACCAATTAAGGCATTCCATCCCGCTGAAGTGGCATTTAAATAA
>CAYQDP010000269.1:0-4461 GCA_964416235.1 uncultured Flavobacteriaceae bacterium
ATTTACAATCCGATTTTTATATAGTTAATAACATTAAGTTTTGGTTGCATTTTGTAGGCGAGTGTAAGCCTGATTTTACAAAAATCAAAACGCATTTCAGTGCATTCACAAAGAAACAAATTGATTTCTTTGGCGGATTTCCGGTTAATGAGTATCATTTCTTGTTTCAAGTATTGCCTAATAAATATTATCACGGTGTGGAGCATGAGAAGAGCACTATGATAGTTTTAGGTCCGGCTTACGATTTAAACAATAGCAAAACCTATGAAGATTTATTAGGTGTCAGTTCGCATGAGTTATTTCACACGTGGAATGTAAAAAATATTCGTCCCGTTGAAATGATGCCGTATGATTTTACAAAAGAAAATTATGCGCGGACCGGTTACGTTTACGAAGGTTTTACTACGTATTATGGTGATGTAATGTTGAGAGCATCAAACGTGTTTACCGATCAGCAGTATTTTGAAACTTTGGAAGAAAGATTGGTTAAGCACTTTCATAATTACGGACGATATAATTTATCGGTGGCGCAAAGTAGTTGGGAAACCTGGTTAGATGGTTATGTTCCCGGGGCGCCTTATCGTAAAACATCTATTTACGACGAAGGTAATCTTGTTGCACTGATGTTGGATATTTCCATTCTAAAACATACAGGGAACAAGAAATCATTAAGGGATGTCTGCAGAAAATTATTTAATGATTTCGGAAAAAAGGGAATAGGTTATACCGAACAAAACGTAATTGATTTATGCAATGAGGCTGCGAGTGTTTCGTTACAGGAGATTTTTGATAAATATGTTTATGGCACTGAAGATTTCGAACCTATGTTAAACGAGTGTTTAAATTATGTAGGACTTGAAATGCAAAAAACACCAAGTGCATTGTTATGTGAAAGTAATTACGGATTCAAAGTAATTGAGCAACCTGGGACAACTAAAGTTTCGTTAATAGCGCCGTATTCTCCATCATGGAAGGCGGGTTTGTCGGCAGCCGATGATATTATAGCAGTTAATGGTTTTGTGGTAAAGAATGATTTGAATAATTGGTTGAATTATTTTAAGGGAGGTGACATTAACTTAACCGTGTCTTCGCAAGGAAGATTAAAAGTGATGCAACTGAATGCAGGCAATTCAAATTATTTTAATCAGTATAAGATTGCGATGCTAAGCAAGCGTACTTTACAGCAAGAAATAAATTATAAACGGTGGATAATTGAAAGTTAATTGCATTTAGTTAAGTCATTGTTGTTAATAACCTTTCAAACAGCTATTTGGCAGTCCGGAAAAAATCCCTTTTTTTTGAGTATTATTAATCATTAAACAAAATTAAAATGGAAGAAACAAACAACTCAGCAACATCAACTAAAGGTAAAGGTTTAGGCGTAGCCGGTATGGTAATCGGTATCGTAGCCTTAATTTGGGCAATTATTCCTTTATTAGGAGCAGGCGCATGGTGGTTAGCTGTTGTAGGCTTAGTATTAAGCATTGTTGGATTTGTGATGGCTAAAAACGGTAACAATCCAAACAGAGGTATGATGATGGCTGGTATTATTTTAGGCGTAGTAGCTACTGCATTATCTTTTTACCGCGTTTATCAAGTTGCGGAAGCTGTTAAAGCTTTAGAAGGTATCGGACAAGAATTTGCAACTGAAATGAAAGCAGCTTTAGATAGCGCAAAAAATGAAGCTATCGAAGCGGTTGCTGATTCATTGCAATCCCACTAATAACGGTTAACAACCTTTTATAAAGAAGTCGCTAAGTGTTTAGCGGCTTTTTTTATTTTTATGGAAACAAAAATCAACATGGAAACACCTATCGATAATAATTTCTCGATTGAGAACATGGAGCCTAAACGCCCGCAATTCTTAACTGTATTATGTGTACTTACTTTTGTTATGTGCGGTTTGTCTCTCATTGGCGGTTTATGGAGTATTGTAATGAATACACCTGAAAGAATGGCGGAGAACATTGAACAAATGCGTGCTGTTAGTCCAGAAATGGCGGATCAAATGGAAGAACAAATGGTTTTAATGCAAGAAGATGTTTATACTCAGATTGCTCCTTACTTGAATTTTGTTTACATCTTACTTTCTTTCTTGGGCGCTTTCATGATGTGGAAATTGAAGAAAAAAGGCTTCTATATTTATTTAGCAGGAGAGTTGTTGCCTTACATCGGATTAATTATTGGCGGTAAACAAGCCATGGCGATGATGGGTGCGGCAGGTGGCGGTGTGGCTAAAACTGCAGGCCTTGTTATGATGGCTTTGATGTTTGTATTTGATATTGCCTTCATAGTGATGTATGCCTTGAATTTAAAACACATGAACGACGAATAATCTATTTTGGTTACTGTTTACATAGTTGATGATCATCGGATGTTGGTTGACGGACTTAGCTTACTGTTAAGTGGAGAGTCTAACTTGAAAGTGGTGGGAAAATCCATCAATCCGCAGATGGCATTTGATGAAATAAAACAATTAAAACCGCAAGTGGTATTAAGTGATATTCAGATGCCTGAAATGAATGGTATTGAATTAGCTAAAAACATCAAGCGTGTTTTACCCGATACAAAAATCATTGCTTTATCTATGTTTGGGGATGCCGGTCATATTAATGATATGATTAGTGCCGGCGCTTCCGGTTATCTTCTTAAAAATTCAGATAAACAGGATGTATTAAACGCTATCAATACCGTTGTAAGCGGAAAGGAATATTTCAGTCAAACCGTGAAGGAAGAATTGGAACGCGCCGAAAAAGCAATTGAAGAGGGACCCGATAAGCCAAATATTACAGCTCGTGAAAAGGAAATTATTCAACTCATCGCCAAGGAATGCAGCAACGCGCAAATTGCTGAGAAACTTTTCATCTCCGAAAGAACGGTTGAAACACACCGCAAAAATATTTTCCGCAAAACCAATACTAAGTCGGTGGTAGGCTTATTAAAGTTCGCCATGGAGAACAATCTGCTTTAATTTCTTCAAAATTCCTTCAGAATTATTGGCTACCTTTAATTAATGAAAATTTTATTAATAGAGGATGAGCCGGAATTACGAAAATCTATTATGGGATTTCTGCATAATGAAGGCTACGTAGTGGAGTCGGCTGCTGATTTTATAGCCGGTAGAGATAAGGTTTCTTCTTACGATTATGATTGTGTTTTAGTGGATATAGGGTTGCCAAAAGGTAACGGCCTGGATGTAATAAAACAGTTAAAGAAACAACACTCAAATGCAGGAGTAATAATTATTTCCGCAAAAAATTCCGTGGATGATAAAATAATCGGATTGGACTTAGGTGCCGACGATTATCTAGCAAAACCTTTTAATCTTTCAGAGTTAAATGCACGTATAAAAGCTATTATACGTCGTAAAAATTTTAACGGAGATAAGAGTATACAAATTAATGAGATTGTTCTTTTTCCGGAAGAAAGGCGAATCACAGTGAACGGTTCGGAACTCATACTTACATCTAAAGAGTTTGATTTGTTACTTTATTTTGTCGCGAATAAAAACCGTGTTATCTCAAAGTCGGCAATTGCAGAGCATTTGTCAGGCGATACTGCTGACCGTATGGATAATTACGATTTTATATATACGCACGTTAAAAATCTACGTAAAAAATTAATTGATGCAGGAAGCGCAGATTATCTAACTACAGTGTATGGAATAGGGTATAATTTTAAAATTGCTTGATGCGGTTAATATCAAAGTCCATACTCTATCTTTTATTTATAAGTATCCCTATACTTATAGCAGCGGGTATTTTTGCTTATTATTCAATTTATGATGCGGTTGAAGAAAATACTCGTGAATTGCTTTTGACAGACAAATCAAGAGCGGAAAAAATCATCGACACCAAATCAATTGCCAATCGTTTTTATTTAAGTAATGACAGTCTTTCATTTATAGAACCGACACAGGAAAACAAGTTCGGATATAAGTTCGGGCAATCAGATAATATGTTCTCGAAAGAAGAAGAACATTACCGCTATAACACGCTTACTTCTTATTATAAAAAAGGCAATCAAAATTTTAAAATCATTATTTGGCAACCCGCAATTGAGGAAGATGATTTAATTGAAAGTTTGGTTTCAACAATTTTTATTATCATTTGTACAATGATGCTTGCCTTTTTTACTGTGAGTATTTTTATTTCAAAATACACATGGAAGCCATTTTATACAACTTTAAATAATTTAAAATCATTCCGACTTCACGAGAATAAAATAATACCGAACATCAAAACAAATACTAAGGAGTTTAAAGATTTAAACAAAACTGTTTCTCAGCTAAGCGAGAAAATGATTAATGATTTTCATCTACAAAAGGAATTTACTGAAAACGCTTCGCATGAGATGCAAACGCCACTTGCAGTTTTGAAGGCAAAAACAGAAACATTAATGCAATCACCCAGGTTAAATGAAAATGACTTGCAGGCATTAGAAGTGATAGAACACACCATC
>CAYQDP010000270.1:0-4460 GCA_964416235.1 uncultured Flavobacteriaceae bacterium
AGGATGAATCGTATTTCTTAAATCTGCTCCGTTAAATTCCATAGAGTAATTTTCGGTGAATACTACAGCTTTCTTTATTCGCCAGAGCTTTAAAATCAGTTTTAATAAAGCGTTATTGTAATCAAACAGCAAATCGAATTGTTGTGTATAAAAAGGCTTAAAATCATCTTCGAAATACTCAAAGTAAGGTGAATTTTTATAAGCGCTGGTGATGGCTCGCCAATGATTCATTTGCCAGTTTTCAGAATAACTGATTCTCTTTTGAGAAATTATTTCTTTGTCGGATTGTTTAATTAAGGGGATGCTTAAAGCCAATTTACCATTTGCGGAAAATATTTCGCAGCGATTACGGTATGATTGCTTTTGAAAATGTTCATGAGCTTCTATAAGAACATCTTCATTATGTAAAAAATGATACATCCAGTTTATGGAAGGTAAATAAGCGGAACTTAACAATACCCGTGAATTCATTAATCCTTATTAGAAATTAGTTTTCGGGTTATTTTTCCTAAAATATTCTGTTCAGATAATAATCCCCAATAACGTGAGTCGATGGCGTTATCGCGATTATCTCCCAATACAAAATAATAGTTATTCTTAATTTCTATTTCGGTAATTGGCTTGCCGTTTAACTGAATAGTATTGTTTTCGACTACAAGTGTAGCTTCATTTTCCTGTTCAATAAGCCGCTTGTATTTATAAATATTAGAGGTGTCCAGTTTTAAAATATCGCCTTTTTTAGGAATGTAAAGCGGACCAAAATTATGTTTGTTCCATTTATGAACGGTATCGTTAGTATACATTTGCTCATCGCCAAAATCACTCTTTTCAATATTTTTGTAAAGTTGAGTAATAAGAGTATCGTTTTTTAAAAGTGATGCAGTTTTTTCATTCATGCTAAATGAATAATCCAACTCATTTGAAATTGCACCGCCTTCATTTAATTCATGGTTCACTAAAAACAATGAATCCAAAGCTCTTTTAGTTTTAAAGTGATAATTATAAAAATAGGATTCGGTGTTCGACTCAATTTTATTATTCACATATACATTTCCATTATCAATCATGAGTGAATCGCCTGGTAATGCGATGCAACGTTGTGTAAATAAAACCGGTTTTGTGTCGGTGCTATCGTCGGCATAAAAATTAAAAGCTAATAAATCACCTTGCTCAAAATGATTGGTTACACGCATCATAACTAAATCGCCGCGATTATAAGTCGGATGCATATCATGCGAAGGAACATGAATGAGTTTTACAAAAAAAGTAGATATAATAAATAAAACAAATAAAGCAATAAGCCCCGGAATAATCCAGGGCAATATGTGCAATGAAAATGTTTTATCAATTCTTGGCATCTGTTGTTTTTGGTTTACGACGCTTCTTATAGTAGCTGTATCCCCACAAAATTAAAATAATGGCAATAACAGGAGTTTTCATCGACACTAAACCATTGTCACCAACATAACATAAGAAACGCTCCCAACGGAATTTTCCTTCCTTTGAATTTTTGAATATTGAGCCTAAAACAGATTTACCGCTTACCGGATTGTTATCGGCGTATTTCATGCTAAACCAAACAAACACCGGTTTTCCAACCACATGATCAAACGGAACAAAACCCCAGCTGCGTGAATCGGCACTGTTATGACGGTTATCACCCATCATCCAGTAATAATCTTGCTTGAACGTATATTCACTAATTGGTTTACCATCATATAAAACCTGACCGTTTTTCTTTTCGATTTGGTGAATTCCATTATCATATGTACTCAAGATCTTTTCATACAAACAAATATTACCGGTATCAATTTTTAAAGTCATGCCTTTAGCAGGAATTTGAAGCGGACCGAAATTATCGTTGTTCCATGCATAGGATGGATGGTGAGGGAAAATAGTCAAATCACGCTCTCCTTTTGGTTCGATTTTTCTCTCAATTGAAATAACACCCGGAATTTTCTTTACCTCTTCAATTTTTGTTCGAGGCATATTCAATAAATAAATACACGTATCGGTTTTAGTGTTTTCCAAATCGGCCTCTGTTACATAAATATCTAATTCATCTAACAAAGCTTGATTACTTAAAACAACACGCCCTTGTTTGTTTTCCATTCTTTCACCAAAAATGGCGCCTTTTGTTGTTACGAAATACTTATGCTGTGCGTATTCCGGCATTTCCTGTTTAGAATCATTAATAAAAATCTCTCCGTCTTTAATTTCAATTTTATCACCACCAATCGCAACGCAACGCTTCACATAATGCTCGCGTTTATCAGCGGGACGCGCAGCAATTTCTCCGATTGGTTGTCCATTAAACGGATTTGGATTCGCCGGATTATGCATATAATCCCAGGCTTGTTGTTGGTATTGATTGTCTGATTTTAGTTGCTGACTATTGGCTGCATCTTCACGCTTCATTAATTGAGCCACCTGACGGATACCTTGATAATAGCTTATATCCTGCATATTCAGGAACACTGTATCGCCATCCGGATAATTAAACACTACGATATCTCCGTTTTTCGGATCGCCCATTCCCGGCAAACGAGTATAAGGTAGTTTAATCCACTCCAAATACGATTTTGTTGTTGCGGTAAAAGGTAAAGTATGATGCGCGAATGGAAATGCGATTGGCGTTTGTGGAATTTTTGGTCCGTATGCCAATTTGTTTACAAATAAAAAATCACCTACCATTAATGATTTCTCTAATGAAGAAGTAGGAATGGTAAAAGCTTCGAGGAAAAAAGTACGTATTATGGAAGCCGCAATAACTGCGAAGATGATTGGGTCGAGCCAGTTTTTCACAAAGGCACTTGGTTCCTTTTTATATCTGTCTAAACCAACAAACTTCGCGTCTTTATCATGGCCTGCCACCACAAAAAACAAGTAGGGCATAATAGATGCAAACACTAAATCCTTAGTTTCTGCTTTATTAAAAGCTCGGGCTACATTAAATCCGTAAACACCGTACATCATTAAATTAACGCCGGGAACCACCATAATTAAACACCACCACCAGGGTTTGTTTAATAATTTAGAAAGAACATAGAAATTATAAAAGGGCACGAAGCCTTTCCAGGCTGCTTCTCCGGCTTTCACAAATAATTTTGATAAACCGTAGAAAGAAATGATAACAAGTGCCAGATAGATGTAATTACCCATAGTATTTAAATGTGTTACAAATAACTTAAATATTGGTTGATTATTTTATACCGTTTAACAAAAAATGTTAACGTTAATATGCTCAAATACCACAAAATAAAAAGCCCCGCTTTTGGCAGGGCTCTTTTATAATGGAAATAAGTATTATTTCTTCTTGTTGTAACGGGTGCGGAATTTATCAACGCGACCTGCAGTATCAACTAACATTTGCTTACCGGTATAGAACGGATGAGATGTCATAGAGATATCTAATTTCACCAATGGGTATTCGTTACCGTCTTCCCATTTAATAGTTTCTTTTGTCTCAGCACAAGAGCGAGTTAAAAATGAATAACCGTTGCTCATATCTTTAAATATGCAGAATCTGTAGTTCTCTGGGTGAATTTCTTTTTTCATGATATTAAATCTTTATTCTTTCGTAATTTTAATAGGGGTACAAAAATAGTACATTTTTCACTATTCGCAAAATATTTGTAATAGTAAGATTATCAAATAGTTATCGGCTTCATATTAAAATATGTATTTTCTACCATTTTATTTCATTCGATTTATGAATTCGAATAAGCAAGAATCTAATCATAGAATTAATCTAATTTATACCAAAAACAACTTGCTGAAATTTGATTAAATATATCTCGTAAAAACACCTGGCTTTATTTTTTTTTATCCCTCTCAAACTTTATATTTGTAAGGATACACTATCATGGAAAAGCAAGGAAATATTGGTATTGCAAAAGACCTATCGTTCAACGATTTTAAAAAAGTTGTTCTTGAAGATTATCGCATCGTAAACGAAAGCCGTCAGGCGAGTCTATTGGGGCGAAAAGAAGTATTAACCGGTAAAGCTAAATTTGGCATCTTCGGTGATGGAAAAGAAGTGCCTCAAATTGCCTTATCAAAAGTATTTCAAAATGGTGATTTCCGTAGTGGATACTACCGTGATCAAACATTCATGATGGCTATCGGAGCAATTAATTTACAACAATGGTTTGCTGGTTTGTATGCTCATACGGATATGGAACACGAACCTATGAGTGCAGGCCGTCAGATGGGCGGACATTTTGCAACCCGTAGCTTGAATGAAGATGGCACTTTCCGTGCGCTTATCAATCAAAAGAATTCTTCTTCTGATATTTCTCCAACCGGCAGTCAGATGCCGCGTTTACTTGGTTTAGCTTATGCTTCTCATTTTTACAGAGTCAATAAAGATTTACAACAAGGTGAATTTTTAAATTATTCAAATAAAGGAAATGAGATTGCTTTCGGAACCATTGGTGATGCTAGTACTTCCGAAGGAT
>CAYQDP010000271.1:0-4455 GCA_964416235.1 uncultured Flavobacteriaceae bacterium
TTTTAATACAGCTGTTACTTCCAGTAATGAATCCGTTTTTTCATATTCCTGCTGCGTTAGGTTTGTTTTAAGCGAATCAATAACAATAATGGCATTGCTGGCAAATATGGTATCACCAATATGGCCAATATAATTTTTTGGAGTGTTGTAAGCATCTTTCACCTTTGGATCAACCACATTTAAATCAGCAGCGGTAATTACTGTGTACACATCTCGATCTAAATAATGTCGTGTGGCAGGTTCAGCTGCTTGTCCCATTCGGGGGTTGTCCTGAATTTTAGGTATTAATTGAAATGCAAACTTTGGATCTCCATTCTCATCCGGAGTAAAGTAGTTCACTTTGTAATAAACATCAATCCCAATTCTTTCTTTACTTTCAAACGAAACTAAATACGGACCAAGTGGTAGTGTATCACCTTGCTGTAAGAATAAACTTCTATTATTATCAAAACCTTTACCTAAACCTTCTACTTTTTTTCCGGAAGTGTTTTTGGAAATGGTTTGTTTTTTGGAAATCGAAACTAAAGCACCAATAAGTACCAAGGCAAAACCTATGTGTGCGATGGATGCTCCTGATTTACTGATTTTGCCTTTTAAAACACGCAACCAGTATTCGCTATTGGAGAGAACCGCAAATACTCCAAAAATAAATAGTAAGCTGTAAGAAATTAAATTCCATTTATCGATTCCTTCAGCGGCCGAAAAATCTTTAATTAAGTAAAGGGGAATGCTACAAGCTAATCCAAATACAAGAGAGGCAATAAAAGAAAAACGCAGTTTTCTGTAAAATTCTTTAGCGTCTGTTTTTTTGTACTTTAAAAATTGTGCTGCAGCA
Source organism: uncultured Flavobacteriaceae bacterium (assembly GCA_964416235.1). Classification (GTDB taxonomy): domain Bacteria; phylum Bacteroidota; class Bacteroidia; order B-17B0; family Aurantibacillaceae; genus JAHEYG01. The sequence goes on from CAYQDP010000271.1 coordinate 836, forward strand.
ATTAAAATCAAAAGCAGGATGGCAAATGGCATCATCCATAAATTATAATCGGCAACTTTAACCGGTGCTTTATTTAATCCGAATAATTTATTTAATACCGGAATAGACGTAAAGTATGTAATGATTAACGATGAAAGTAAAAACACTAAGGAACCAAGGAAAATCCAGAATTCACGGGAGTATAATTCTTCTTCGTCTTTTTCTTTAGGAAAGTATTTGTTATAGCTGAATACAGTTAAGAATGCACTGCTTCCTAACCAAATATATAAAGCTAATTTTTTATGACCGTATATTCCCGAGAAGAAAGCGATTAATAAAGAGCCAAGAATATAGGATACTCTCAATAAATCATTTTCAATAAGCAGAGCAACGCATAATAACATAAATGTTAAAACATAAAGGACTAATTGTCCCTGCATGCCTAAATCTGTAAACGCGTGTACCGATGAATCTCCAAGGATACCGCTTCGTGTCAAGAATGTGGAGTAGAGTACCAGTAAGAAAGAGCCTATGGAGAGTAAATGTGTGGTGAATAATGAACCGCCTTTGTTTTTGTTAACGATCATCACGTGACCTGCCCCTACTAAAATTAACCATGGTACCAAGGATGAATTTTCTACAGGATCCCATGCCCAAAAGCCGCCAAAGTTTAATGCTTCATAAGCCCAGGCACCACCCATTAAGATCCCTACACCCAAAATTAATATCCCAAAGAAGGTCCATGGTAAAGCAATACTTTGCCAGTCGTGATACTTTTTATTCCATAACGCGGCAATGGCAAATGCAAACGGAGGTAGAGTGGCAGAAAAACCTAAGAATAAAGTTGGAGGATGTATAGTCATCCAATAATTCATCAGTAGTGGATTTAATCCTCGGCCGTCAATTTTTTCAAGATAATTCGGAATCTGAAGAAAAGGTAGATTCATGAAATCAGGATGTTCTCTCAATAATAAAAAAGGATTACTTCCCATTTTATAATCACCGATGTAAATTCCCATAATCATACTGGCTAAGAAAACCTGAGCCAAAGAAAATACTGCCATCACGGGTGCTTCCCATTCGTTTTTAAGGGAGCGTTGTAAAATAAGTCCTAATACAACATTCCAAAATGTCCATAATAAAAAACTGCCTTCTTGTCCTTCCCAAAAGCAGGACATAATAAAACGCATTGGCATTTCATTATTACTGTGTTGGTATACGTATTGGTATTCATAATAGTGACTAAACAACATGATGAAGAGTGTAGATGCAATTCCAACTACGCTAATACCATGCAAGTAAAATGCATTGCGGGCAAATTTTAAATAGTCCTTGTTTTTGGTAGATAAGTAGAAGCCGATGAGTGCTAAAAGAGAGGCTAGAAAAGATAAGACAACAAATCCGTTTCCGATTTTCCCTATCCAGATATGTTCGCCTATGTTATTTAATTCGTTCATGTGAGTGTGGTTTCGTAGTTTGCAGTTCGTCGTGTTTCTCCGAACTCCGAACTACCAACTCAGCTTTACATCTGTGGTTTACCGTCGTTATATTTAGAAGGACATTTCATTAAAATATCATTGGCGTGAAATTCTTCACCTTGCATCTTACCAATGATTACAATTTGTTCACTGCGTTCAAAATCCTGCGGTTTGCTTTTATGAAGCACCACTTTTTTCTCCATGCCTTTATTGTCAATTAAGGTGAAGATAAATTCATCAGGATTGATTTTCGGATCATAAATCAAAGGCTCTTCTTTATCTAATTTACCAACAACATGAAATTCTTTATCAGGATTAGCTATGGCTTCATTAAAATCGGCATAGGTAGTCGTGTTTTTCAAAGAGGTAATAATAACCCCAATGGCTACGGCAATTACGATTATTCCAACAATGTGAATCTTTTTCATGAGTTCTTGTTCTTTAATTCTTCTTCCAGTTTCTTTAGTTTGCGTTCAATAACTGCTAAATAAATAATCACGCATGCAAAGATAATTGACAACACTGCAATCACTACATATATTTTACCGTCTTCACGCCAGCTGTCTGCCATTTGCGGACCGTTAGATTCCTGAGCATTGGTTACAACAGAAATGAGCGTAAAAAGTATGAAAAGAATTTTTTTAATCATTTTGTTTCGATTTTAATTTTGAAAAGCGATTGTTAATCTCCAATATCCACCAGCTTAACATTACCCAACCTATTACTGCAGGATAAAACACAAGTCGCATGTTGCTGTCTAAATCATATTTTGCAAAAGCCGGATTACCTCCGTTACCGGGATGTAACGAATCAGTTAATCGGGGGAGTATCATGATAAAAACAATCAGCATCATATAAGCAAATACGTTATATACCGATGAAATTCTTGCTTTTTTTAATTCGTCAATAATAGAATTACGTAAAATAAAATAAGCGAGATAAATTAAAATGCCAATTGCTACACCGTTTAATTTTGGATCCTGGAAAGTCCAGTAAGTACCCCAGGTATATTTAGCCCATAAACACCCTGTTAATATTCCGGGAATGCTAAAGAAAAATCCAACTTTTGCGGCATTGAAACTCTTCATGTCGTCATCAGGATTATTGCTCAGTAAATATTTAATCGCAAACCAAATGGAAACACTCATTTGGAATAACATGGCAAACCATATTGGAACGTGATAATAAACATTGCGAATAGTTTCATTTAGAATATCCAAACGAGGTACTGGCCCGAGTAATCCCCAAAAAATGGTGTAGAGGATAAGAAGAACAGAGAGTATTTTGTACCAGTTTTTCATGTTAATTGATGGTTGACGGTTCGTAGTTCGGAGAAGTTAATTTCAAGGAATTCTTAACTGCAAATTACGGTCCGTTTTAATCGTTCCAAAGATAAGGAAATAATAGATTGGCGAGCATTATTACCAATACGTTTAAGGCGGCTAATATTAACAAAAAATCATAACTCACCGCCCAGTTTAAGCCGTCGATGGCCTGCTTGCTTAAGCGTATAGAAACCATTATCATAGGCATTAGTACAGGGAAACTCAAGATGCTCATTAGGGCAAAGTTATTACTGGCTTTTGAAGCGATGGCACTCATTAAACTCAATACGCCGGCAAAACCGGTAGATGATAATACCAGTGTGAGAAAAAATAACGGAAAGTTTTGTATCACTCCGCCTACAAACCATATGTAAAAAAAAAGGGTAAATAAGCTGACAACAAGCATTAAAGCCATGTTAAAAATGATTTTTGATAGAATGAAATGTCTTGGGGAGTAGTAAGTGTAATTGAATAAACCCATCCCTTTACTCTCCTTTAAGAAACTTTTTGTACTTATTGTAACAGAAGCAAATAATAGGATAATCCAGAATAAAGCATTCCATTCGTGAGTATGAATTTTACCTGAAAAACAAAGTGCACTCACAAATACGGTTCCGGCAACATAAACAAGCATTCCGCCCAGACTGGCTTTTTGTCTGAACTCTAAAAGAAATTCCTTTTTAATTAAGTTATTAATAGGGGCTAAATTCATTGTTAAACAAAAGTACTATTTAAATGGCATTTGGCATTAAAAAACCATTAAATTTGGCTATCAAAACCATTTAAAATGTGTGATTGGCCACCAGGCGACGACAAGATGCAAACATAACACGCTACA